>NZ_JANOJV010000115.1:0-44496 GCF_031418915.1 Chamaesiphon sp. VAR_48_metabat_135_sub
ACTGAGTATAATCTGCGCCGAATCGGATCGGATCTCGAACATTTTGTGCGATCGCTACTCCAAAACGGTGAGATCGGTTATAATCTCGACAGTAGAGTGTTAAATTACAGCATGGGTTTACCCCAAGTAGTCAGTAAAACTGCTGGTTAATTCAGTTATCTACTGTGCTATTGCTTTTTCGACACCTCTATATCTCGTTTACTCAACTTTATATCTCCTATTCCCTCTTCTACAATCGTGTAAGTACGTAGTCGGGGGTAGTTTTTTTGAAACGCTAGATGTGCGACAGGATCAGGTGAGGGAATGGGAATAGCAACTGGAATTATACTTTGCACGGCCACAAATCTGTGAGCTTCACGACACTCTTGCCGATCCTTTACCCTCTATCTGAACAGCGCAAGCAATGCCCGTGTAAAGTATATCTGGCGATCGTGGAACTGCGATGAGTGAGTGGATTTATGCTATATTTAGCCGACGGTTGGAAACTGGGTGGATAGTTGGTGTCGATGGTCGAGCAGTAATCGATCGAGCCGATCGAAAAGTTGCTGAGTTGATCCAGTCTCAACCTAGTTTTATCTCGATCGTGCCAGATGTGCAAAGAGGCTTTGTCGCAGAATTTATCGCAGATTTGATGGCGGGATGGCGATTGGGGATACCAATTTTTTTAGGTAATCCTCAATGGGGTTCCGCTGAGTTGGCGCAATTCTCCAGATTAACCGCGCAGGTAAATCGACGGCAGCATCGAGATCTGATAATGATTCCCACGGGAGGATCTTCTGGGGGAGTAAAATTTGCCATGCATACTTGGCAAACTCTCAGCGCGTCTGTGTGGGGATTCCAGGAATTTTATGGGGTAAGTGCAATTAATGCCGTCTGTACGTTACCGCTCTATCATGTGAGTGGTTTGATGCAATTATTGCGATCGTTGTTGACTGATGGTAAGTTGTTCATTATCGATTTTCATCAGCTTTATCACGATCCCAATATATTTATCGAAAAGGTCTATATCGAACCTTATTTTATCTCGCTTGTTCCTACGCAATTAGCCAAGCTATTGGATTTAGATTCACAATGGCTAGCACAATTTCAGACAATTTTACTCGGTGGGGCACCGCCCATGATTAAATTGTTGACTAGAGCGAGAAATGCTCGACTTCCATTAGCTTTAACCTATGGAATGACTGAAACTGCATCGCAAATTACTAGCCTCAAACCCGCTGAATTTTTAGCTGGTCATAATAGTTGTGGCAGAGTTTTACCTCATGTCAATATTGAATTAATGTCGTCTGGTGAGGATTTCACACAGCGGCGGCTAGATCTACAAGCCAAGTCGATTCGGATTAAAGCAAACTCATTAATGATTGGTTATTTTCCAAATTTTAATTTAGCAAATTATTTCGATCCTGATGACCTAGGTGCATTCGATTTGGATGGCTATTTAACTATTTTCGGTCGAAATAGTGGCAAGATTATTACAGGTGGTGAAAATGTCTTTCCGATCGAGGTTGTCAATGCAATTATGGCAACTGGGCTAGTTTTAGATGTCTGGGTACTGGGTTTACCCGATAGTTATTGGGGGCAAGTTGTTACAGCAGTATATGTGGGGAAAAATGCGGCTGTTTCAGGGGAGATATTAGCTCAGGCGATTGGAGGTGAAATTAGCAATTATAAAATTCCCAAGCATTGGGTTCCTGTTCCTCAACTCCCTCGCAATTCTCTAGGTAAAGTATTAGCTGGTGAAATCGAAAAAATGTTATGTGCTCATCTCAATCGATCGATATACTGAAAAGCAAGCCGCTCGATTTTATCAGTATATTTTTGAGCATTTTTACGATCTAGTTGCCAATTCTTGCCGCTGAACTCAGTTTGGCTTTCCATGTCGTTATCGACTAAGAACACAGTCTTAGCGGCAAAAGTACCACCGACTAATAAACAGATAATTCCGGTTGAGAGCCAATGCGAAAAATTATTGTGATGAATCATCTAAAATGATCGGGTGTCAGTTTCACCCACTTTACCAAAATTTGCGATTTTCTTTCGCCACAGGCTACGCCAAAGAGTCTGACAGTGACTTTTGCAGAGACTCACTGTTTGCGGAAGCCTTGCGTTAAACTGAGAAATCATACAGTATCTTTACCCTCACCCCACAGCCCCAAAATCCTCAGACTTTATTATGACCAATGTTCCTGTCTCGCGAATTCGCAACTTTTCGATCATCGCTCACATCGATCATGGTAAATCTACACTTGCCGATCGATTGTTGCAGGATACGGGTACAGTCAGCAACCGAGAAATGAAGGAGCAGTTTCTCGACAACATGGATTTGGAGCGAGAGCGGGGAATTACGATCAAGCTCCAGGCGGCGCGAATGAATTATACAGCCCTAGATGGTCAGGAATACGTCTTAAATCTGATCGATACGCCTGGGCATGTAGACTTTTCTTATGAGGTGTCTAGGAGCCTTTTAGCCTGCGAAGGCGCGTTGTTGGTAGTGGATGCTTCCCAAGGGGTGGAAGCACAGACGTTGGCGAATGTGTATCTGGCGTTGGAGAGTAATTTAGAGATTATTCCCGTACTGAATAAAATCGATTTACCTGGAGCGGAACCGGAGCGAATCCGCGCGGAGATTGAGGAAATTATTGGCATCGATTGCAGTGGGGCGATTTTAACTTCGGCGAAGCAGGGGATTGGGATTCAGGAGATTTTAGAATCCGTGGTGTTGTTAGTACCACCACCAAGAGATACGATTAATGAGCCGCTCCGCGCTTTGATTTTTGACAGTTATTACGACAGTTATCGCGGCGTGATTGTCTACTTCCGTGTGATGGATGGAAGCGTTAAAAGAGGAGATAAAGTCCGGTTGATGGCGAGTGGGAAGGAATATGTTATCGACGAACTCGGTATTCTTTGCCCGATGCAAGTTCAAGTAGACGAGCTGCACGCTGGAGAAGTCGGTTATTTCGCTGCGTCGATTAAGGCTGTTGGTGATGCACGGGTAGGAGATACGATTACTCTCGTAAACAATCAGGCGACTATTGCTCTCCCTGGTTACGCGGAAGCTAAACCGATGGTATTTTGCGGGTTGTTTCCAACGGATGCGGATCAATATCCAGAGTTGCGGGATGCACTCGATAAATTGCGGCTCAATGATGCAGCATTAAATTATGAGCCAGAAACATCGAGCGCGATGGGGTTTGGTTTCCGCTGTGGATTCTTGGGTTTACTCCACATGGAGATCGTCCAAGAGCGGTTGGAGCGGGAATATAATTTAGACTTAATTACCACTGCGCCTTCGGTAGTTTATCGAGTAACTGATAATCACGGTGTGGAAACTTATATCGATAATCCGAGTACACTTCCCGATCCCAATCATCGTCAAAAGATTGAGGAACCTTACGTCAAATTGGAGATGATTACGCCTGAGGAATATGTCGGGACATTGATGGAACTCTGTCAAAACAGACGTGGTGAATTCAAGGATATGAAATACTTGACAAAAGGACGCACCACCGTAATTTATGAGATGCCTTTAGCTGAAGTTGTGACTGATTTCTTCGATCGCATGAAGTCAAATACCCGTGGTTATGCGAGTATGGAATATCAAATGATCGGCTACCGTGAAAATCATCTCGTCAAATTAGATCTCATGATCAATGGCGATCCTGTCGATGCCCTAGCGATGATCGTTCACCGCGATAAGGCTTACAATGTCGGTCGCGCCATGACTGAAAAATTAAAAGAATTAATTCCCCGTCACCAGTTTAAAGTACCAATTCAAGCGGCGATCGGTAGTAAGATTATCGCCAGTGAAAATATCCCCGCACTCCGCAAAGATGTCCTCGCTAAATGTTATGGTGGTGACATTTCGCGGAAGAAGAAATTGCTCCAAAAGCAAGCCAAAGGTAAAAAACGGATGAAATCTGTCGGTACGGTAGATGTACCACAGGAAGCATTTATGGCTGTTCTCAAGCTAAATAAAGACAGTTAGACTTAGTTTAGTTGAAAGCTGAAAGCGATCGAAGGTGGGCAATCCCCACCAGACAAGCTGGATGTAATTATACTAATAGATTAAAATTTACTCGATGTGATTATGGCGATTAGACAAGACACATTGTGGGAGCAATTTCTCTCGCCGTTAATTCAAGGTTTGCTGGACAAAAAGCAAATGAGTGAATTACGCGATCGCATCAATTGGCATGAGACAATCGATCGATATCAAGCCACAGAATTTAGCTATCCAGAATACTATCAAAGTCAAAACTTTCATGGAATTGAAGGTGGTTATCTAACGCAAACAGCCGCGATTTCTTACGATCCGATTACTCAATACGTGCTACCGCCATATGAGCCGTGGGTGCGTCAGAGTCTAATCGATGAAATTTACTTTCAACCTCGCAAAATTCTCGATTTAGGCTGTGGAACTGGCTCGACGACACTTCTACTTAAAAAAGCCTTCCCCAGTGCCGTTGTGATGGGTTTAGACTTATCTCCGTATATGTTAGCAGTCGCAGAAGATCGATCGAAACAAACAGGCTTAGAGATTGAATGGCGACATAGTACTGCAGAACTAACTCAATTTGAAGCAGGAAGCTTCAATCTAATTACAGCTTCGCTGCTATTTCATGAGACTCCACCAGCAATAACTCAAGCTATCCTCACCGAAAGTTATCGATTATTAGCACCTGGTGGCGAAATTCTCATCCTTGATGGCAATCAACGGACACTTCGCAGTCTGGATATGCTAAATAATATCTTTGAGGAGCCTTATATTCAAGCTTACGCCTCAGGTAATCTTGATGCGTGGCTGGGCAAAGCTGGGTTTGACGAAGTGCAAACAAAAGATGTATTTTGGCTGAATCAAGTCACTAGGGGAATTAAGTTTTAGACTTTAAATTGATAATTTAATTATCAATTATCTGCTTGGTGCGCTCAACCGTCGGGGAACCCGACGAACGTGCATCCGCAATTATCAATTATCAATTAATTAAGTGTGGTTTTAAAAGCAGTTTTATTTGATTTTAATGGCGTAATTATTAAGGATGAATTAATCCATCGTGAGTTAATCGATGAATTATTATTATCTGAAAATTTACCGCCACAAGGTAAGGAATTTTGGCAAGTATCAGTAGGCAGGAGCGACAAAGCTTGTCTCTACGAGCTGCTAAAATTGCGAGGGCGGTTTGTGACTGATGAGTATCTAGACAAACTAATCTCTAAGAAAGCGATCGCATATCGTCAAAGATTGGGGCAGTTAGATACTTTACCAATCTATCCTGAAGTTATCGAATTTATCAAGCAAATGTCTGAAAGTGGCTATAAATTGGCGGTGGTGACTGGAGCGATTCGATCGGAAGTCGAACTAGTATTAGAGCAGGCTGGGATCGATCGCTATTTTGAGACGATTGTTTGTGGTGATGAAATTAAGCAGAGCAAACCAGATCCAGAAGGTTATTTATTAGCAGTCGAAAGGTTGAATAAATTAGATCCCGATCTAGGTTTGTTATCGTCTGAATGTATCGCGATCGAGGATACATTCGCTGGACTGCAAGCTGTTAAATCGGCAGGGATTCAAGCAGTGGCGATCGCTAATACTTATCCCTTCCATATGTTGCAACGTCGCGCCAATTGGACGATCGATTGTTTTGCAGATCTGGAGTTCGATCGGGTGAACAAATTCTTTGAATCTAGAGTGTAAATACTGTCGAATAGTTTAGTGTTTATGCATGGCAAAAGCAACACCTCGACATTAACCTCTAAGCGATCTCCATGCTTTAATTAACAAAATGTGGAGTTGCACTAGCCTTGTAGTGGATGGCTCCCTTATTTAGCAGAATTGGAGATATTTGGGTTGGTGGTCGGTGTTGCCATTGCGGTTGAGATGAGACAGAAACACAGAAGTAATGGGGAACAGATTTTTTTCCTCTTAGATTAAGATCTAAACTAAACTGTAGCTGTCTGTCGATTGAGGCTATTCGCCTCTTGTCTCCTAATCTACCACCTAAATCCTTAGCGATCGGCAATTGTAAATAATGTTTATATAATCGATCGAATTTATTTCTTATTTTTTGGAGATATAATTAATCGGCGATTCTGATAAAATTTTGACTATGCTCACTGCGAGCATTCCAAATAGGACATCGCTTAGAACTTACGACTGATATTTAACTACATAACGCAAGTTGCTAGTTATAACCAAGGTTAAAGATTTGGGTATTAGGTGTTGGGTATTGGGTATTAGCGATGGGATAAAATCTAAAACCTAACAGCTAAAACCTAACACCCATCCAACTAAAAACCTAGAACTAGCAACTTGGGTTATATAATTCGGATCTAACTCCCAAATCCCAACTCCCCCACTAATTTTGTGATAGACCAATTAGAAGCTAGTTTCGATCGAGTTTTGGCAGGATTAACCCAAAATCTCCATGCGGACGAACAATTTACGTTGCGATTACAGGGTGAAGTCAGTCAGTTTACACGCTTCAATCATGCGAAAGTCCGCCAAACTGGGATCGTTAAAGATGGTAGTCTCCAACTGAAACTGATTTCCAGACAACGTAGTAGTTCGATGGAGTTTCCATTTACTGGCGACTCCGAAATCGATCTACCACAAGCACAATTTGCGCTAGAATCGCTACGGTTAGAAGTTCCCCAGTTACCTATCGATCCTTATTTGGTCATACCAACAGGAAATGCTACCAGCCATGAGGTCCACACAGGAGAATTATTGCCAGATGCGGAGGTGGTAAGTAGCTTATTACCTGTAGTTAATAACTTGGATTTTACAGGCTTATATGCCGCTGGAATGGTGATGCGGGGTTATGCCGATAGTAGCGGCCAAAAACACTGGTTTGCCGCTGAGTCTTATACTCTAGATTACTCCCTATTTACCAGTACCGGACAAGCCGTCAAAGGTACTCTAGCTGGCAGTCATTGGGATAATTTGGCTTATCAGGCAAAAATTTTCGAGTCGAAAACTCAACTGGTGCGGTTGGCACAACCTTTGAAAACAATCGAGCGGGGTAAGTATCGCACCTATTTGGCTCCAGCAGCGACTGCAGACTTATTGGGTATGTTATCCTGGGGCGGAATTAGCGAGGCAGCGTTACAGCAGGGGAGAAGCTGTTTTGGAGCATTACAGCGCGGTGAGCAATTGCTGTCCGAGCGATTGACGATCTCCGAAAATTTTCAACGAGGTTTAGTCCCAAGATTTAATGAATTAGGCGAAATTGCCCCAGCTAACCTCACCTTAATCGATCGGGGTCGGTTGGCAAATACCCTCGTAAACTCGCGCACGGCGAAAGAGTATCAAAAGCCACCCAATGGTGCAAATCGCGGCGAATCGCTCCGTTCGGCGGAAATTAGTACTGGAGAGCTAACACCCGATCGAATCTTAGCAACTTTAGATACGGGATTATACTTATCCAATCTCCATTATCTCAATTGGAGCGATCGACCGACTGGTAGAGTTACCGGAATGACTCGCTACGCCTGTTTCTGGGTTGAAGACGGCGAGATTGTGGCACCGATTGCCAATTTACGCTTTGACGAAAGTCTCTACCGTTGTTGGGGCGATAATCTCATAGCCTTGACAAATACCTTAGAATTTATTCCCGATGTCGATACCTATGGCAGTCGCCAACTTGGTGGGAGTTGGGTTCCAGGGCTATTAATCGCAGATTTTACCTATACTCTATAATCGAAATTAATTCTTCAAACATTTAGATCCTGTCTTAATTACCGATTCGATTGGGCATAATAACTGAAGTCATAGCGCGATAATTTCGATCTAACTTCGCTCAATACAAATATGACATCACTTTCAACTTCTTGCACTGAGCGTAGTCGCAATGAGCCAAAGTGTCAACTTTCCACTTTCAACTAATTCCATCCATGTCCAAACTGGAAGATCGATTCACAATTAATTTCTGGGGTGTGCGGGGGAGTATTGCTTGTCCTGGAGCCGCCACCGTGCGGTATGGTGGCAATACGCCTTGTGTGGAGATGTTAGTCGGTGGTTATCGGCTGATTTTTGATGCAGGAACGGGGATTTATGTATTAGGGCAATCTTTATTACATCATCTCCCTGTTAGCGGGCATATATTTTTCTCTCATTCCCATTGGGATCATATTCAGGGGTTTCCGTTTTTTTCCCCTGCATTTATGGAGGGTAATGAATTTGATATCTATGGAGGAGTAATTCCGCATGGTGTAACGATCGAACATCGCCTCCACGATCAGATGGAACAACCCAATTTTCCAGTACCATTACAGGTGATGGGTGCCAATCTGCGGTTTCATACGCTCGAATATGGTGCCAAAGTTAATTTGGGTGATGTGACTATTTCTACCGGATTATTAAATCATCCTGGTGGGGCGATGGGCTATCGAGTGAGCTGGGAAGATTATGCAGTTGCTTATATTACCGATACCGAACATTTTAGCGACAAACTCGACCCCAATGTTTTGGAATTAGCCGATCGAGCGGATGTATTAATTTATGATTGTACTTATACCAATGAAGAGTATTATCATCCCAAAACTAGCAAAGTTGGTTGGGGACATTCGACTTGGCAAGAAGCTGTCAAGATTGCTCAAGCAGCCGATGTGAAAAAGTTGGTAATTTTTCACCACGATCCCAGTCATAATGATGAGAACATGGAGGCGATCGAGATTGAATCAGCACGAGTTTTTCCTGCGGCAATCGTAGCACGGGAAGGTATGAAAATCCAGCTTTAGCTAAAAGATTGAGGTAGGGGTAATTCATAAATTACCCCTACCTCAATCTTTTAGCTTTCAACTTTCAACGACATCGGTTCCCGCGTCAATCTGAAACTTCATCTGTGCCCAAGTTAACTGCTTCACCTTGCCCACATCACCCTGACTTACCGCCTCCTTCAAATCTCGCTTCTCATGCGCGATAGCAATCGCCTCCTCCTTTGAGCGAGAGCTACTATCAAAACACTTCTCTAGGTTTTCAAACACCCCCCGCCGCGATTTCGTCGCATGTTGGCGTTCGGTATCGAGTAATTTTGCCATTAATTCTAGGTGCATGGCATCCTCACTACAGATCTCTTCTAAAATTGACCATTCATCACCACCTAATAGTTTCTTTTCCTGAATGCGAGTATCTTTAAAAGGTTTGCCCATGACTTCCTCATAAATGCGCGGTAAACTATCATCAAATTCGTGTTTCTCCTCCAACCAAATTCGCCTGATTTCGCCTAACTCCTCCTCCGTAATTAGCGTGATATCCTGCATGTCTAGCGGTGCTGTTTGACGAATTTGCATCTGCGCCTCTAATACTCGTCGTAACCAATGTTCGCGCCAAAATTTAGTATATGGTCCAGGAATTGGCACCACTTCAGTTGTGTCTTTATTCTCTTTAGACTTACGTTCAAACAGCTCAACCTTACCATATATCCGGCGAAAATCTCGCTTATCTCGATCGTCATAAATATCCAATTCATTCCGAATATCTAACAATGGTTGCAACCATTCTTTATCTTCATCATTTTGAATCATTGCCTCCATCGACTTGTCTTTACTCACCAACGTACACACCCAACAACCAAAGCGAGAATCGCCACAACTAGGCGTAGATGTATCTACTACCAACGGGCATTCATTATCAGCCGTTGCCCCGCGATATAGAGTAAATAAATCCTGATTATTACCACCCCAAGGATTGGGAAATTGCATCAGATACATCCACACCTCATCAGTGCGCCAATCCTCGATCGGGCTATATATGAGAGAATTAGCTAAATTAGGATTGGGACTCAATCTATCTCTGACTCTGCCTAGTTCATTTTTTTTCAGAACTGCGGCACGAACGTTACTTTCACTTTTTCGCACGCCTAAAACAACAATTGTTTCACCATAAACTCTCAAAATATTACGAACAAATTGATTGACAGGCTTAATTTTCATCCGTTCCGTACACCACCTAAATCCATGCCGTGGAGCTGGATAACCTTTACCTATCAAGCAAGACCAAAATGAATCTTTGGCTGGAGGATGAAGTAAATGAGGCTCAAATGGCATTAACTTTGCTTCAGCCGCAGCTTTTAATTGTTTCATAGATCGATCGACCCAAACTGATACAATCGGATTTTCGACCAATGTATCTGTGGTCATCACATAAACTTTTTTGTGTCGCTGCTCGACGGGTAAAGCTTCGATCGCTGTCCAAATTAACTGTAAGATTGTCGATGAATCTTTGCCCCAAGAAATGCCTAATATCCACGGAACACTATCACTCAGATACAAAGCTTGGATCTCTCTAGTCAGCTCTTCAATATGTTCTACTAACTGGGCTAAATTTCTTGATAAAGGTGCTGCGACTGGAAGACTACTCATGATGCTAATTATTGTATTCTGGAATTTATTAAGCTTTAAATTTATTTTTTCGATGCCATTCAAGTGCTTCTAATCTTGGAAAGTACTGTTCTTTACTCGGTAGTGAGATAGACTCATGATGGAAATCTTTCATCGACCTAGTATGTGGTGAATCATCATCTCAATCTTGTGCAACTAATATCTTATAATTATCATCGATACTAAACCAACCTAGATCGAATGCCCAATGATGATTCTTGCACAGATATAATCCATTATCAATCTTGCTATCTCCAAACTCAGCGAAAGGTTTAATATGGGCACCATCAACAATATTCTGTGTCGGGTTCCTGGTAATTCTTAATTGACAGAAAGCACATCTATAATTATAAGCATAGACGACTAATTTCCGAAACAGAGAATTCCTGACAACAGATTTACGCCAGATAACTTTAACATCAGCATCGAGGTTGTCTAATTCCAATTGTTCTATTCGCTCAAATTTTTGATTGATGTCGAATAAATCACTCAATTCTGTTTGACTATCTGCCAACCAAGTCGCAACTAAAACATCTATTAATACTTGTCTAGTCAATGGATCTTGAACTAGAACGAACAATTCATCATCTAAATAAGCATAATCTACCAGCTCTCTTAACTTATTAGTAGTTTTGATTCTTAAACCATCAGGTAGCATCTCAGCTTTAAGATGCCAAAACCCATCACGACGTAGATGGGTAAATGGGTAATGTATACCACTTTGATGACCAGAATCAAATTCTACAAAACTATTCCAGTATCTATTAAATATCTCAATTAATTCATCGGACACTAAAATGCGATTATTGCCAATCGATCCTTGAGCTATAAGTTCTAGCACTGATAACAATAAGATTGGCTTGTGTGGAGATTTACCACGACTTTTATTGTTGTTAACATTGAGGTTAGCAAAGCATTTGCAGTAATAAGCCAAATCTTGCGGCTGCGGTTTTTCTATTAATTCACTCATGATATGACATCTTCTCTGCTATCTCTGCGCCTCTGCGGTTGTTTTACTCTTATTTATCTAAGCCTACTAAGATCGATCTACTTATCAGTATACAAGCAAAGCATCAATCTGTTAAGTTTTTAAAAACTGTTAATTACGTCCCCACTGCGGACGTAATTAAACTGGACTCACCGCCGCCACTGGAATCTTATTCATATTCGATGTATCATAGTATCAGCCTTGAGTGTAGAGGTAAGGAAGGTGTTGACTACTGTAGAAGGTGTTTATCTAGATGGACAGATTGAGCGAAAGAATCTGCCTATCAAGGTGGCTGAGGAATCGAAGGTGATTGTGACTTTTGTGGATTCTAATGATGTCGATCTTGCTACTCATGGGATCGATAAATCTCAAGCAGAAGCTTTGCGAAATAGCCTCGCGACATTTGCGGAAGATTGGAATAGTCCAGAAATGAGTATTTACGATAATTACGATGCAATCAAATCCCAGTTATAAACAAGGAGATGTTGTTTTAGTTCTGTTCCCAAATTCCGATCTGACTACTGCTAAAACCAGACCAGCAGTGGTAGTTCAAGCAGATAATTTACAAATAGGTTTGCCTCAAATCGTTGTGGCAATGATTACTAGTCAGATGTCTCGAAGTCAACATCCGAGCCGTTTAACTATATTGATAGGTACGCCAGAAGGTCAACAGTCAGGGTTAATATCGGATTCAGTGATTATGACTGATAATCTGGCAACTGTGACACTATCGGCTATTTCCCGCGTGATTGGTTCGATTCTCACGGGAGAGGCTCCGCCAACGAAATCGATAATCTCTGCAAGAGTCTACGCAATACTTTTGGACTATAAGCACTAGCGATGAGTTTACGCTCAGATCCTAATTCTGAAATTGTGTCAGCACTGCTGACACAATTAAGCTTAATTCATCATTCGAAACCCATCATGAAATTGCGTCCGCATTGCGGACGTAATCAAATTCGCCAGATAATTTTGCTCACATGTATACACCGTGTCTAATTGCATTCACCAGATCGATTACCCGCTCTAATCCAGCGAGGCTGTTTAATAACTCAGCAGGAGTAGCCCCATTTAACGATGAGTTCTTTTCTTCTAGCCAATTTTGAACAGTATCGCTATTTTCAAAGACATCTAGAGCATGAATTTTGGCTTGACGTAAATAAATTTCTGATTGATATTTGACAATCTCTGTTTCTAGTTGAGATTTGATGATACTAATATCTGCGGTGAGAGTAGCTTCAGTCATAGATCGCGCTCGACAGATCGAGTAGTTGTATTTACTCTTTGTGTTAATTAATTATAACCCTAAATAGTTAGCCGATTGCAATAATCATCAATTAAGTTTTTAAAAACCTTGCTAATCTAGGGCAAAAGCTGCTAGTCTAGTTGCGGTAACATCACTCATCCGTTGACAAATGCCAGCCAGCAACATTCCTAGCATCCAGCCAAATCAGATTCTCGTTCAACGTACCCAGATGGGTGGAAGTGAGTCATATATTGGCACAGTTACGCTGCAATGGTTGGCAGATCGAGTAAAATATGCCTCAGAGATGAGTTTACTATCGGAGCAATATCAGCCCCAAGAACAGAATATTGCGATCGATAGTGACACCATTGAAATCATTCAACAGCGTCCACTGGATTGGACGAGACAGGCGGCTTTAGTTCAATATTTAGCAGGGCGAACTACCCATAAATTCCCACCCGTATTAGTTACAATCGATCGAGCTTGGATTGACAATATTCATGCGCCGGAATGGGGTAGAGGTGGGAAAGCAAATGAGTCGGCGGCGATCTTTACAGCCATCGAGGGTAATGATAATGTGGGTTTATTAGACGTTGGTGAATCCGTGCGGATTTATGCCCTCGATGGACAACATCGGTTAATGGGTGTGCAGGGATTGATGGATTTATTACGCACGGGTGAATTAGCTCGATACAATAAGGATCGACATCCGGTGGGGAGTAAAATTACTCGTGCTGAAGTGGGTACATCGGATGATTATTTAGAGAGTTTACCGCAGGAAACGATCGGGATTGAATTTATTTCAGCGGTGGTGGAAGGGGAGACACAATTAGCGGCACGAAGGAGGATTCGATCGATCTTTGTGCATGTGAATTTAATGGCGGTTGCCTTGAGTAAAGGACAACTAGCTCAATTGGATGAAAATGATGGCTTTGCGATCGTCGCGCGAAATATTGCCGTCAATCATCCGTTATTAAAAGATACTCACGGACGCAAACCGCGAGTAAATTGGGATAGTGCGACGGTGGCGACGAAGACAACGGTGTTGACTACTTTGCAAGCATTGCAAGATATGGCGGCTAAATATCTTCAGTATCAATTCCCAAATTGGAAACCCAAAGCCCAAAAAGGTTTAGTGCCCCTACGTCCAGAGACAACCGAACTAGAATCGGGTGTAGCGGCTTTTAGTGCGTTGTTCGATCGAATGTCCCAATTTACCAGTTACGGACGGTTGAAGGGGGAAGATACCCCCCAATTACGTCGATTTAGCTTTGAACCTGGTGGTGGTGAAGGACATATCTTATTTCGCCCCGTCGGACAAGTTGCCTTTGCGCAGGGGGTGGGAATGGCGGTTTTTAAAAAACAAATGGCTGAAACCGAGGTTTTCCGTAAACTCGATCGTTATGATGCTGATGGTGGGTTTAGTAATATTAATACACCCCAATCGCTTTGGTATGGGATTTTGTACGACCCGAATAAGAAACGGATTCTGGTATCTGGAAAGGATTTAGCTGCTAAGTTGATTGTATATTTACTCGGTGGCGTGGATAATGATTTCGATCGGGCTGAACTGCGCAGTCAAGTAGCCGAAGCTAGAACTATCGGGGAATATGCGATGAGTTTCGAGGGTAAATTAGTCACGCCAAAGGAAGTTGGGTTGCCATCCATCCTCACCTAATCGGGACTATTCCGAATCCCTCTATTTATATTTACGCCCAAAAATACTAATTGGGTTTGAGAGCTGGCGGGGAAAGAGATAAATCATTGATATATTGATGGAGATGAGTAATGGCTCGATCGAGATAAATATCGGTACCATACAATTTACTCATCATAATTGCACCTTCGATCGTCACAAAAATAACTGTAGATACTTGTTCGTGCTCTGTACTCGTAGCTATTTCACCCTGGCGAATGCCTAACTCGACGATACTGCTAATCAAAGCGCGAATATTATTTACGGCTCCCTGTACGTGTAGCCGCAATCGGGGATGAGTGTCATCACTTTCTACCGCAGTGTTTAAAACTGGACACCCACCAGTGCCAATCGGCTGTGATGTAAAACCTCTAAACGTATCCACAAAAGCATGTAGTCTGTCGATCGCGGTGTTTTCCGAACCTACTTTCGCGATTGCGGCATCGACAATTAGGCCGAGTGTGTAGTCAAAAGCAGCTACCGCAATCTCATCTTTACTTTTGAAATGATTGTATATACCACCCTTCTGTAGCCCAGTTGCCTTCATTATATCATTAATTGAAGCACCTGCATAACCCTTTTTATTAAATATAACGGCAGCTTTTTGAATAATTTTTTGTTTAGTTTGTTCTGCTTTTGACACTGCAATTTAACTAATCTCAAGACTAGCTAACATCGTAATCTGATGCAGCTAGATATGTCAATCTCCATTTAGATCTTTCTGATGACGCTTCAATGGAGTGGCTTCGCTAACAAAAATTTATATTGCTGATAACTACACTCGGCAAAATCGACAGATCTCTTGCCAGATTCGATCGCTAACATTGGTAAGCTGATGGTCACTATCCCACTCTAACAGCTCTACCCAGGGACGATCCTTAGCAAAAGCGTGACTAGCAGAAATGGGGATTACCTCATCATTAGTACCATGAATAATTAGAGTGGGTAGGATGCGATCGATCTCAGAAAGAGGATATTTACGAGCGTCAGCAAGGAAATCGTAATGTAAGGGCGATAAATTTTTGATAGCATGATGGTAGATTGTTAGATAGCCTGTCTGTTCCCACGAAATTAATGCTCGATCCCCAATTTTTGGTAGCCAATGATTCAGAAAATCAAAAGCAGGTGCTAGTAGTATTAATCTCTCCACTTGAGGATAAGCTTGCGCAATAATTGTTGAAATCCATCCCCCCAGGCTCGAACCAATTAGAACAACTGGCGATCCATTTTGAGGAAATAAATCGACAACCTGAGTAATTTGTCGAGACACCGTCAAATGAGTAAAGTTGCCCTGATTGAGATCGGGAACTTGTAACTCAATCCCCACTAAAGCAAACTGTTCCTGAATATATCTAGCTTTTGTAGATCCAGGTCCAGAGGCAAAACCGTGCAGGTAAATATACATTTAGTAGTGGAAAGTAGCAAGCGAACAGTGCGCCCCAAGTAGAGCACCTTTTCAAAACAGTGGAAAGTTGATGGCGATAAAAGTATTCTTACCCCCATCTCTCACTCTAATTCTTCACTGCCACTAATCCAAATTCCGCCGATTTTGACGGCGTTGCTGCATCAATTGTTGTAATTTTACTCGCTGCTCGGAAGAGAGAATCTCCCTAATCGCCAAAGTATTTTCAAAATTGGTGTCAGCAACTTCTCGCTGCAAAGATTGCACCTGCTGGCGTTTTTGCCGAATTTGGTCGGAATTAGCACTCCCCTGCAGTAATTGAGTAAGCTCCTGTTTGGCTATCCGCAAAGCTTGGCGGCGGTCCTTGGTTTTACCCTTAGAATTAGTTCGCAGTTGTTGGAGCCGTTGGATTTGATCTGGTGAGAGGTTGAGTTCTTTAACTAGATTGCCCACACCACCTGCCGGAATTTTCAATTCACCATTGGGCAAACGATCTTTTTGGGTAGTGAATAAATCGGCTCGTGCGGGTGAAATTGTGGTCGAGTAGGATATGAAGATCGAGAAGAGTGTCAGAATCCGAAACCAAGACATAATAGTTCGATCGAGCGTGATAATTTTTAGACTTGGGATCGATCTAAAAAGTTCAAAGGAAGTAGTTCACAATCCTTAACCTTCCCTATTTCAATCCCCTAAAGAATCTATAATCAATGGCTACTGCGATCTACTTATCAATATGTCTCAATCAAATCCCGACTCCGCTCCTCAACTCCAACTGACCAAACGCCCTCGTCGCCTGCGCCGCAACCCCAGTATTCGCAGCCTAGTGAGCGAAACCAAACTCACTGTTGACGATCTGATTTATCCGATGTTCGTGATGGAAGGTGAAAATCAGCGGGTAGAAATCGTCTCCATGCCAGGTTGTTACCGCTATACGCTCGATCTACTCCTCGCAGAAATTGCCGAATTATATACTCTCGGGATTAAAGCAGTTGCTTTATTTCCGGTCGTTTCTGAATCAAAAAAAGATGATAATGGTACCGAAAGCTACAATCCTGAAGGACTAGCACAACAAGCAGTGAGAGCGATCAAAGCCCAAACGCCAGAGACAATTGTCATTACCGATGTCGCACTCGATCCCTTTACCACCCACGGACACGATGGCGTAATTGACGAAAATGGGGTGATCCTCAACGATGAAACAGTCGAAATCCTCGTCAAAATGGCTGTTTCCCAAGCCGCAGCGGGCTGCGATATGGTTGCCCCTTCAGATATGATGGACGGACGGATTGGGGCAATTCGTCAGGGTTTAGATGCTCAAGGATTTACTGACGTAGCAATTCTCGCTTACTCAGCTAAATATGCATCTGCCTATTATGGGCCATTCCGCGACGCGCTAGATTCTGCACCCAAATTTGGCGATAAAAAAACCTATCAAATGGACCCAGCAAATGCCCGCGAAGCTCTAACAGAAGTCGAACTCGATATTGCTGAAGGTGCAGATATGGTGATGGTCAAACCTGCTCTAGCATATCTCGATATCATTCACCAAGTGAAGGCAAACTGCAATGTTCCAGTTGCTGCTTACAATGTCAGTGGTGAGTACGCTATGATCAAAGCTGCGGCACAACTCGGCTGGATTGACGAGAAAAAAATCGTCATGGAAACTCTATTGAGTATCAAACGTGCTGGTGCAGATCTAATCCTCACTTATTTCGCGAAGGATGTCGCTTTGATTTTGCATAAGTAGCCCAATTTGCTTGCCATAGCCTGAATAGTGAATAGTGGATAGTGAATTCTGCTGGTTTAAACTCCAACTCAGGATGGGACGATCAGACTAAAAATGTATCAAACTTTGCAAGTAACAAGGGCATAATAGAGTAACGATAGACCAATATTTAGCTCTAACCACTATTTACTAGCCACTGACTCAGAATATGGCAGCGACAAATTTTCGGGATTATTACGCTCTCTTGGGGGTGAATAAGAACGCCAACGCCGATGATATCAAAAAAGCCTATCGGCGATTAGCGCGTAAATATCATCCAGATCTCAATCCAGGGGATAAAACTGCTGAAGCAAAATTCAAAGAAATTACCGAAGCAAATGAAGTGCTCTCGGATGTCGATAAACGCAGTCAATACGACAGGTTCGGACAATACTGGAAACAGTCCGAACAACCCACAAATAACACTCGATCGACTAATAATACCAGTCCTCGCAATTATCCGACCGGTGGTACGAACGAGGTTGATTTCGGTCAATACAACAACTTTGATGATTTTGTCAACGAACTGTTAGGGCGGTTTAATAATCCCAATCCTGCTGGTGCGAAAACCACTGGTACCAAAGCCACCGGCTCAAATGGTAGCGGTGATGGTTTCAATGCAAATGCTAACACGAATAGTCCCAATAATCTCGGCGGCGATCGCGAGGCAACGATCGGTCTATCCCTGACAGAAGCCTTTAAAGGTGTCCAAAAAAGCTTTAATCTCGGCACTGAAACGATCAAAGTTCGGATTCCTGGTGGTGCCAAAGCCGGAAGTCGGATTCGCGTGCGTGGCAAAGGAAATGCGAATACCTACACCAAACAACGGGGAGACTTATATCTCACCGTTGAATTGCAAGCACATCCCTTCTTCCGGCTCGATGGCGAACAACTGATCTGCGAAGTTCCTGTCACTCCTGACGAGGCTGTACTAGGTGCCCAAATTGAGATTCCCACCCCTGACGGCATGGTGACAGTTAACGTGCCTGCTGGCGTGCGATCGGGTCAATCTCTGCGTCTCCGTGGTAAAGGCTGGGCAAATCCCCGAGGCGAACGCGGCGATCAATTAGCGAAAATTATTATCGCTACCCCCAAAAGTGTCAGTCCCACGGAACGCGAACTCTACGAAAAAATCCGTGCCAATCGTACTTTTAATCCCCGCAATCACTTCGACCGAGTCATTCTCTAGTGCTTAATTTGAGGGTAGAGGTACCGACTGGATTAACTTAAGTATTACCCTGGGCATACTTAAGTAGCCTCGACCACCGAAGAAACGGATATTAATTAAGCAATAATTTCGCCCAATCGTTCCAGTTTGACCCCATCTGCACTTACCCAGGCAATTTGGGCGATGCCCCGATCGATCGCAACTTGGCGGATTTGAGCTGGTGCTCCATCGTTAAGATAGATTTCAACTCGTACTAATTCAGGAGTCGCTCTCAACTCGTTACTATATTTGAGCGCGGCTGAATGGGCAGTGGGTGAAATCGCCACTACTAACCAGTCCGGTTTAGGGGTATGGTGCGGCATAGAAGCATTCGTTTGCAGCACTTGTTGTAAATCTTCAATATTCAAGGCAAAGCCGATGCCTGGGTAATTTTGACCCTGTGGGTGATATAGCGCGAGCAGTCGATCGTACCGCCCGCCTTTGCCGAGAATATGCGTGCGATCTTCATGAATACTGACAGCTTCAAACACTATCCCCGTATAGTAATCGAAAGTCTGAATCAGGCTTAAATCCAAGATTAGTGGTAGTGGAGCTTTGCTGCTGGTAGTTAATAATTCAATTACTGTCTGAAGATGGGCGATTGTCGCTTGACTGTCAGCATCTAGTTCCAGTCGTGCTAGTTTTGCCAATACTAACTCTGGTTTACCTCGCAAATCTAAGAGCGAGAGAGCTAACTCTTGCTGCGCGGGGGCGAGGGGGAGTTGCTCTAATGTTACTCGATCGAGATGTGCCAAACATCGCCGAATTTGAGTCTGAAACTCGATCGGGAATCGCTCGAGTAATGCCCGACTTAAACCCGCTTCACCCAAGATGATTTGATAATTAGGTACGGCTAAAGATTGCAAACAATCCATCATCAGCAAGATGGCTTCAACATCTGCCAGGATGCCGCTCACCCCAAGGAGTTCTATCCCTGCTTGGTAAAATTCTTGTTGTCTGCCGTGATGTTCTAGATTGGCTCGCCGGAAAACGTTAGCATTGTAGTACAAACGTTGAGGGTACATATCCTCCATCCGCGTCACCGCCGCCCGGGCGATCGAAGCAGTTAATTCTGGGCGCAAACCCAGCATCCCGCCTTCTGCTGCCGGAATTTGAATCACAGTTTCTCGATCGACGGCACCACCTGCAATCAAGGTTTCCAAGCGTTCCAGTGTCGAAGTAATAATTCGGTGATAACCCCACCGATGGAATACATCCTGAATTCCTCTTTCTACCCACCGTTTTTGCGCCACATCTAACGGTAGTAGATCCCTCGCCCCTGGAGCGTAAAAATTCGAGCGAGGACTGGAATTATCGCCTGGTTCGGACAGGAATACAGCGAGATTTCGATCGGTCATGTGTTTAGAATCGACAACAAGCAACTTCCTATTTTAATCGATAATCTCCAGTTACTTAACCCAAGTTTTGAGTTATGAGAGGGTAGATGTTAGGGAGTAGAGATTAGGAAGGGATTAGGGAGGGAGAAGAACCATTGGTTCTCTACCATCTACCATCTACCCTCTAGCTTACTTCTTACCAAATAAATTACCAAAGATGCCTTCATTCGGTTTTTTAGCCGTCGTCTTGCTAGTCGCACCATTGCCAGTGCTACTAGAACCGCGATCGAATTCTTTCTTAGCTTCGATTACGTGAGGATCTTTCGGTGCAAGTTGGATGGCTTTGTTCATGGAAATTTTCGCCATCGTCTTTTGTTGCTGATGTAGATATACTAATCCCAGCAAAGCATGTGCGCGAGCATTATTTGGCTCGACACCGATAGCATCACGCAGTTCTGGCACTGCTTTTGCCCAAACTTTCTTGCTCATGTAATCTTCCGCTCGTCGCAGCGCACCTTCAACCGGAGATGTTTTAATGACATCACCTGAGTTAGTGGGCTTAACGCCACCAGAGATCGGATCGATTGAAGCTGTTGGTGGTGTGGATCTCGTCGATTGCAACTGTTTTCGCAACAAGTACACCATATTCAGTTCACTAATTTGATTGACGATCTGCTCGCTCTCAACCAAGTCTGTATACTGTTTTGCGGCCATTTCTGTCAGCAATCGATCGTAAACTAGCTCAAAGTCATTACCGCTTTGATAAAGTTGTTGGCACAACGGATCGGCAATCTCAACTTGATTCCCTTGTTCGACTAATCTTTTACCCAAGAGTTCTAACATGATCGTCTGTTCTTTGAGTTGAGAAGATCGAGACAATTGCCCATAAGCATGAGTAACCAGCCGAGAAAAAAGTTTGACGGCTAACTGTTGCTCCGCATCGGTTTTCCATTTACCACTATCAGGATGCAACAATCTGGCAATGGTTTGATATCGTTCTCTAATATTTATTTCTTCAGCATTCACACTCACACCTAAAATAGCATGTCGATCGGTGAATTCAAACTGAAATAATCCTCGATCTAGTTGGAAACTCATAAACTTTGGGGCGCAGCAACAGGAGTTGTGGGGGAGCATACCCGATCAACAGCAAACTCCAAACATCAGCTATTGATGTTTAAATATTCTGCTACTTTCTCGAAGTCATTCGTTATCTACAGACTCGATCGGATACACCATATATATATATTCCCCATCTCAAGGACAATATTCACATTTGCAACTAAATTAGGTTTTGGGTTTTGGATTTTAGATCTTTAGGACGCAAGCGTTCCTCTCATCCCGAATCCCTAACCCCTAACCCCTAACCAAGACCAAGGCTCAATCTGGGCAACATGAAGTAACTCCTGACTGAGTTCGGCGTGGATTTGTCCGTTGGTTGCCAGAATTCGACCCGATCGAATATCGAATGGACGGCGATCGTAGGCAGTAACGGTGCCCCCAGCAGCCTCTAAAATCGCCACGCCAGCCGCTAAATCCCAGGGAGATAGTCCTCGCTCCCAATAGCCATCTAACCTGCCACAGGCGACGTAAGCGAGGTCTACAGAAGCTGCTCCTGCCCGCCGCACGCCTTGAGTGATATGGGTGAGATAGCAAAATTCTTGATAATTATTATCTAGAGTTTCGCGTCGATCGTAAGCGAAGCCCGTAACTAGTAAACTTTGAGCTAATTTATTTACACTGGAGACGTGAATGGGTTTGTCGTTACAAGTGGCTCCCAGTCCAACAGCACCGCGAAATAGTTCTTTGTGAAAAGGATCGAAGATTGCGCCGACAACAGGCACCCCATTAATTAATAACCCGATCGAAGCAGCCGAAAATGGGTACTGGTGAGCATAATTAGTCGTACCATCCAATGGATCGATCGCCCAGAGATACTCAGCGTTTAGATCGCCAAACTGACCTGATTCTTCAGCGAGGATCGAATGATCGGGAAAATGCTGGCGGATTATCGCCAAGATTGCGGCTTCTGCTTGCTTGTCAGCTTCTGTCACCAAATCGCCCGGACGACCTTTCTCGACGATCGATTCCAATTTGCCCCAACAAGCTTGCAAGACTTCGCCTGCTGCCAATGCTGCTGCTGTCGCTACATCTAAATAAGTAGAAAGTTGATTTTCCAGAGGAGCACCTGCGCCAATGGAGGATAGCTGGGGTGAATTCATTATATTGATTTATCGGATAGATATATGCAGTTGTTATTGTATCGAAAAAAAGGCGATCGATCGGGCGTTTGTACATCACCACAAAAAACCCCTCATTAATCGAGGGAGATCTGTTGAAAATTGACCGATTTATTGTAATTAACTGGAGCTAGTATGCGTCGGGATATTGCATACTAGATCGTACTGTCTTTTGGTCTCTATGTAAAATTGACGATGTGGCTGCAACTGTTGGTAGTAAAGGCTAAGTGCTTGCTGAATTACCGACGGACGATCTTGATTTGTATGGTTTTGAATGGCATCCAATTGACGGGATGCTTCAGGATCTAATTCAATTACGATCTGCATATAAAAAACCTCGATTGAGAAATAAAGAGTATAATAATAACCACATTATAGCATCCTCCGTTTAGGCGGATATTCTAGCGATGCTTAAACCTCGTTCTAAGTTGTTAACTATCATTCTTCTCTAACTGCTAAAACTAAGGACGAAGACATTCCTAGACAATTGTGATTTAATTCTAAATATTTCTGATGGAATCGATCGATCTCTAGCCTTCGATTCTGTCGGATCGCAACTTACCGATCCCAATCGCCAGATGACAAGTTTTTCGGTAAAATGCTAGAGCAAGTAATCACTCACTCCCAAACTCGATCGTCATGAACCCAGCAGCACCAAAAGACCCCAGCGACAAAACGTTGGAAGCAATGAGACATTTCTCCGAAACTTATGCTAAAAATACCGACACTTTCTTTTGTGTCGATCTTTCTGTCACTGCTGTAGTAATTAAGGGACTGGCAAAAAATAAGGAAGATCTGGGTTCACCCCTTTGCCCCTGTCGTCACTATGAGGACAAGGAAGCTGAAGTTAAAGCTGCTTTTTGGAACTGTCCCTGCGTACCCATGCGCGAACGCAAAGAATGTCATTGCATGTTATTCCTGACTCCAGATAATGACTTTGCAGGGAAAATGCAAGATATATCGATCGAAGAAGTCAAAGCTGTATAAACTCGCATCTTGCATCAAAACATAGTTACTAGTGTTTTAGTGAATATAGGAGTGGATTTTGAGGCTATTTTCACCATTTTTTATGTACTGTCTTGACGCGCTGTCTTGTCGTTTTCTTATTCGGGGGTTCCCCAAGACCACTGGGCGAGTCACCCGACCAGCAGCACTTTTCGCTGCTTGGTGCGTTAAACCCTCGGCAAAGCCGAGGAGCGCGCATCCGCAAACCGTCGAGAAACCAGGGCGTGCGCACGTCGCTGGTGCAAGATGTGAGTAAAGCAATGGGCGGAGATATTTGAGTACCCATGAAGATTTCCCCTACAGCAAGCATCTGTAGGGTGCTCACTACCTTGTATCCCTCCGAGTAATAGAAATATGAGCAATCTTGACTTGTTCGACGATCGATCTCGGCCTCAATTTTGAGGTCAGCACATCCAAATGCTAGAATACCTAGTAGGTGTATATTCACCGTTTCTTAATATTTTTAGCTTCAAACCCATGTCCGTTGATGAATCGATCGGTTTGCCTCATCCTATTCCAGTCAATAGCATCAAATACGACGATCGTGGTTTAGTACCCGCGATCGTTCAAGACTACTTGGATGGTACGGTACTGATGATGGCATGGATGAATAGTGAATCGCTCCAAAAAACGATCGATACAGGTGAAACCTGGTTCTGGAGCCGTTCGCGTCAGGAATTTTGGCACAAAGGTGCAACCAGCGGACATATTCAACACGTCAAAGATATTCGCTACGACTGCGATAGTGACGCACTCCTAATTTCTGTCGAGCAAGTTGGCGATATCGCCTGTCATACTGGCGAGCGCAGTTGCTTTCACCAAATCGACACCAATCTAAAAGCCGCACCACCTGCTGATACCCTCTCAGATTTATATCAGACTATTTGCGACAGACGCGATAATCCCCACGAAGGTTCTTATACCCAAAGCTTATTTGCAGGTGGAGACAATAAAATTCTCAAGAAAATTGGGGAAGAAGCAGTAGAAGTGGTGATGGCTTGTAAAGACGATCGACCCGAAGAAATCGCAGGCGAAGCTGCCGATTTGTTTTATCATACTCTCGTCGCCCTCGCTCACCATCGTGTCAGTATTCGCGATGTATATAGAGAGCTGCAAAAACGACGTAGGTAGCTGAAAGCTTACCCTGAAACCTCTCGAAGGGTTGAAAGCGAAATTTGGAAATCTTATGCTGGGCAATACTAGCCATCAGAGTTTCAGCTAGCTCTAATGTTATAAATACTTGTATTTCTTTTATTTATGCTCACAGAAATCGGTCAAAGAACTCGACTAGCCGCTCAACATTTAGCTAGCCTTTCTACTGAGGCTAAAAATGAGGCGATCGAATCAATTGCCAAGTCTTTAGAAAGCTATACAAACGAAATAGTCGCCGCAAATACTGCCGATTGTCAAGCTGCCCAAGGGCAAATTGGATCGGCTTTGTTTGCAAGACTAAAACTCGATGCAACCAAACTCAAAGGCGCGATTGTTGGCGTGCGAGATGTGGCTAAATTAGCCGATCCAGTCGGTCAAATTCAGATTCATCGAGAACTCGATGCTGGATTGGTTATGCACCGTGTGAGCTGTCCTGTAGGTGTCTTAGGCGTGATTTTTGAGGCTCGTCCCGATGCGGTAATTCAGATTGCTAGTTTGGCAATTAAATCGGGTAATGGGGTAATTTTAAAAGGTGGTAGTGAAGCGATCCAGTCTTGTACGGTACTAGTTAAAGCAATTAAAGCTGGATTGGCTCAGTCGCAAGTCGATCCCAATGTAATTCAAATCTTAACGACTCGATCGGAAACTACCGAACTACTCAAACTCGATCGGTATGTCGATCTAATTATCCCTCGCGGTTCCAATGAATTTGTCAAATATGTCCAGGATAATACCCGCATTCCCGTTCTCGGACATGCGGATGGGATCTGTCATTTATTTATCGATTGTGAAGCAGATATCGATAAAGCGATTGCCATTACAATCGATTCCAAAACTCAATACCCAGCAGCCTGCAATGCGATCGAAACTCTTTTAGTTCATCAATCGATCGCATCTGAGTTTCTACTGCTAATTATTGGTCGATTACAGGCTCATGGAGTTGAGGTTAGATTGGATGAAATTGGACATCAACTATTAGATAACAAAATGAATCTAACTGTAGATCTAGCCATCGTAACTGACTGGTCAACTGAATATAGCGACTTGATTCTATCGATTAAAGTTGTCCCCGATCTTGAGTCAGCAATTACGCATATAAACACCTATGGTTCGCGGCATACAGATAGTATCGTCACGGAGAATATTACCACTGCCAAAATGTTTATCGATCGAGTCGATGCAGCCAACGTATTTCACAATTGTTCGACCCGATTTTCCGATGGTTTCCGATATGGTTTCGGAGCTGAAGTTGGTATTAGTACCCAAAAAATGCCCCCCCGTGGTCCAGTTGGACTAGAAGGATTAGTTACTTATAAATATCAACTCAGTGGCGATGGACATATTGCAGCTACATATACTGGAGAAAATGCAAAACCATTTACACATCGCGATCTGATTAAAAGTTAAAGTTTTAAATTTTAATCAGATCGGCGAATTGCTGGCGCAATAGATTGAGCTTTGGTCGATCGTTAACAACTACATAAGGATAATTGGGATTACGAACGATAAAGTTTTGATGGTAATCTTCAGCCGCGTAAAATTTATCGAGGGCAACTAATCGGGTGGCAATTGGTTCTGAAAAAATGCGGGATTGATTGAGTCGATCTATATAGGCTTTTGCCACTTTTTCTTGTTCGGGATTAGCAAAAAAGATTGCCGATCGATATTGGGTACCGTTATCTGGCGACTGTCTATTTATC
Source organism: Chamaesiphon sp. VAR_48_metabat_135_sub (assembly GCF_031418915.1). NCBI lineage: Bacteria > Bacillati > Cyanobacteriota > Cyanophyceae > Gomontiellales > Chamaesiphonaceae > Chamaesiphon > Chamaesiphon sp. VAR_48_metabat_135_sub. The sequence goes on from NZ_JANOJV010000115.1 coordinate 26,119, forward strand.
TGAGTCGGATCGTGGGCAATTAGAAAGTAAATTTTCAATAATTTACCAAGAGAAATCTGCCGAGGATCGTAAGTGATTTTGACTGCTTCGGCATGACCTGTCGTGCCATTACTCACAGTATCATAGTGAGCAGTTGCCGCCGTACCGCCAGAGAAACCAGAAACAACATTAGAAACACCTTTAAGATGTTCAAACACTGCTTCCACACCCCAAAAACAGCCACCAGCTAATACAATTGTTTGTTCTCCGGTTACTTTTGCAGCAGCAAGATCGATGGGTGGATCGATATTCATTCCAGCTACGATTGTGGGCTTTGAGTTGGCAGTGGAATTAGAAAAAATCGTGCGCGGTGCAATAAAAGCAACTACAAAAAATGATAGAATCGATAAACCAAAAAGTAGCCGATAGTTAGGTGACATAATAAGAAATTAGATAAATTTAAATATTTCTGAAAGAAGTGCTTTAATTTTTCCAGAATATATACTAAATTCCCCCAAACCATTCATAACCTTGCTCTTCCCAATAACCTTTTCCTCCCTGGGGAATTTGACTAACAAAGGTAACTTTCGTGACCCATTTAGATAGTTTGTAGCCTAATTTAATCGGTGTAGCCAACCGTAACGGTGCACCATTTCTAGCAGGCAAAGATTGTCCATTGAGTCGATCGGCCAGCAGAGTTTGAGGATGCAATGCAGAGGCAAGATCCCAGCTTTCAGTATATTTATCTGCTGATTGAAATAGGACATATTTGGCACTATCTTTCGGTTGTACCATTCTAGCTAAATCGCGCAATCTAAATCCGCCCCATTGGACGATCGCCGCCCAACCTTCGACGCAAACATGTTGCATAATTATTGATGTTTGAGGAAGCTGTTTTAATGCCTTTAAGTTCAGTTCCATCGGAAATTTGACCTCGCCGTCGATAGTCAATCGATATTCATTGCGATCAATTTCAGGAGTGCCATTATAGCTATTGAGGAGGAGGGCTTTGGGATCGATCGAGCTTTTAGGAAACTCAGGAATAAGCTGTTGGGGTTTGACGAGCAATTCGCCAAAAGATCGATTTAATGGTTCTGTTAGATCGCCTACTTTAGCTGTAAATTCATTGCTACAACTATTCAGTAGATAGCCCATGCCGGACATCCCCAGAAGTTGAATCAATTGTCGGCGATTGAAATGAGCGGGAAGTTTAAGATAATTCATATAATTAGTTAATAGTGGATAGTGAATGGTAAATATCCAGATAATTGCGTGATGTAATAAATTAAATACAAATTTTCAGGGTTGGAACATCGATCGAGTTAATTTCAAACCACCAGCCTTAATTCCCATGATGATATGAACTATGATAAATAGTAGCGAAATTGGCACAGTTAAAAAATGTACAGTGCGCAAAACTTGCCAATTGATAAAAAGCCAAGATAGCCAATGTAATTGAGCTGGTTTATACATTGCTAATCCTGATGCGATCGCTAGTAATAAGATAGGGATAATTCCTGTATAGATTAAGCGGTGCCAAGCATAAGTACGTCGCTTGGAATTTTGCCCAACCTTTAACGCTTTTAAATCCTGTCCAGAAAGAAACTTTCTTTTCCATCTCTGAGTGAGAAAGATATAAATGCCATAAATTAACAAGGTAAAAGCAAATATCCACATTGTCGTAAAATGCCAATTTCTCCCCCCAGCTAACCAACCGCCTAAGGTCGCCCACTTAGGAAATGACCAACCACTTTTACCGCCAAATACTGGAGTAGCATTATAAATTTGTAAGCCACTACCAATCATGATAAATAGGCTGATGATAATTAAACTGTGGAGGATTTTAATAAAATTTGTCTGTGCTGGGATGGGTGGAGATTTCTTAGCTTGTTTGCTCATAATTAATATCAATATGAGAATAATTGCATCCTAATATTGTCTGAACTTTGATTAAAATGATTAGACTCTAAAATAAAAATGGGTCGATCCGAGAGCGGATCGACCCAGGAGAATGGGAACGCGCAGAATAATTACTATTGAAGAACCAGAGTGACATTGGCGTTTTGGAGACCACCACGTTGTTGGACTTCAGATAATGTTTTATTGACTGCGTATTTTTGATTGATGGAGTTGATTAACTCGGTTTGGTTGTGCTTTTTAGCAACGCCCCAGAGGTCAGCGATTAGGTCGAAGGAACCATCGCTGTTGCGAGACCAACCTAGATCGTATTCACCTTCGAGAATAGCGACGATATCAGCACGCACGCGCTGACCTTGATAACCGCGCAGATCGGTTTCAGTCTTGACATTAATGCCGAGATCGCGTAGGGAACTTTTGAGAATTTCAGCGTCGGTGATTTTGGTACGGAGAGTGCTAAAGTGGGACATATCGATTTCCTCCAATAAATTGAGTTAATAGAAACGACAACTTGAACTGTAGGGTGCGCGATCGATCGGATGATTCGATCGTGTTTGGTCTCCTCGCTAGTGTCGATAGGTTTATTATTCCCCAATCGAGGCTACTAGCACCTTGACTCCAGTAATTGGAGCAAGCTTGGTTAAAACTCCAGTCGGTGGTATTCAGCGACTGAGGCAGCGGCGGGACGCGCGCGCTGTCTTGCCCAATCTCGCAAAGCAGTTACCTGCTCGCTCATTGTCCGCGAAAGGGGCAGAGTAGCTTTAATGGCGGCGATAATGTCCAGTTGCGTAAACTCTCGGTTCTGGGCAAAGGCATCATACATCGCGGCGATCAAAGCTTGTTCTATTTCAGCTCCCGAGAATCCATCAGCAACTTTAGACAGTTGCAACAGATCGAAGCGATTTAAATCTCGGTTACGCTTACTCAAGTGAATTTTAAATACAGCTTCACGTTCGGACTGGGTGGGTAAGTCTACGAAGAAGATTTCATCAAATCGTCCTTTGCGTAAGAATTCCCCTGGTAGTCGCTCGACCCGGTTGGCTGTTGCCATCACAAAGATGGGTGAGGTTTTTTCCTGCATCCAAGTCAGGAAGGAACCAAAGATCCGACTAGAGGTACCACCATCAGAGTCGGCTGAACCTGACGATCCGGCGAAGGCTTTATCAAGTTCGTCGATAAATAGAATCGCTGGAGAAATCGATTCGGCAGTTTTGAGTGCACCGCGCAAGTTAGCTTCAGAGCGTCCTACCGTGGAGCCGTCATAAACTCGACCCATATCGAGTCGGAGTAACGGTAAACCCCACAACCTCGCTGTAGTCTTGGCAATTAGGGATTTACCACATCCAGGTACGCCGAGAATTAGCATTCCTTTTGGTTGAGGCAATCCATACTCTCGCGCTCGTTCGGTAAAAGCGTTAGAACGCTGCACCAACCAGCCCTTGAGTTCGTCTAAACCACCTACTGCATCGATAGTTTCATCTTCTTCAATGAATTCGAGAATGCCATTGCGACGGATTAATTGTTTTTTCTCCGAGAGAACAATGTCAACTTCGGCTTCAGTAATTTTGCCGCGTTTGACATAGGCTTTGCGGTAAACTTTCTCAGCTTCATCTTGAGTTAACCCCAATGAAGCTTTGAGTAGTTTTTCTCGTCCTTCGCTCGATAAGCGGTTTTGACGAGTTGCTTCTAGCTGCTTGGTCAGGACTCGATCGAGTGCGGTTAAATTAGGTAGCGCAAAATCGAGAACTACTACTTCCTTTTCTAACTCGATCGGGATTTCCTGAACTGGCGACATCAAGATAATCACTTTTTGCGTCCCCTGAAACATGGCAATCGCATCTCGCAACCATCGGGTTACTCCAGCAGCATCTTTGAAAGGGTGCAAGTCCTTGAATACAAAGATTGCTGGTTCGCTGTATCTGGTCGTCCAGGCGATCGCGGCTTCTGGGGCCAGGGTAGTATTGCTCTCGTTGGATCGATCGCGTTCGTACTCCACCATGCCGCTATTCTGCGTCCAGATGTACAATTTACGTGGGTGCTGCTTGTTTTGGGCGATCTTAGCGATTTCTTTCCCAGCGCGATCTTCCTCAGCCGTAACCAAATAGATTAGGGGATATTGAGCTTGGATGAGAATATTTAGCTCTTCTTGCATGACTATCTACCCTTTGAGATGGTGACTACACTAACCTCAATCCACTACCATGACAGTAGTCAAAAAAGTTATTTACCTAACAGGAACTGCCAGGTTCGGCTGCGTTTGAGCGTGCGGAGAAACTTCGATTTCGCCCGTTGTCAAACTCGATCGATCCTCAGCTAACAATCCTGGTTGTTGTCCGAGAGCGACCATTTCTCCGTCTCGAATGACAACTGGATGTTCACATTCGGGACAGTTATAAACTTGGTGGGTCGAACCGTGAGACTCGACACCATCGACCACATCGGAGTGGTTGAGATAGAATTCCACAGCTTTTTCCACGATGTTAGACATCGAATCAGCATCTACTGCCGATCGAATTTTCAACTGGCGATGTAGTTGTGGCGGCAGGTACAAAGTGACCTTTTGCTTGTCTTCCATACGATTCTCAACTGCTTTACCCGGGTATGTAACTACTCTAATCGCTTAATTTTTAACTGTCAAGCTGGTAAAGCATTTTAGCGTCATACCTTAATATTTGTTTACAAAGTTTGCAATATCCCCGACCAAAGGTGAGCTGCTGCTTGGGTATGGGTCACGGATGGGGAACCCATCCGACCCATACGGTGGTACAGGCAAGTGGACCACCTTTTCAAGGCAGCGGATGCGCGCTCTGGAGGTTTCCTCCAGGTTCAGCGCACCAAGCAGCGAGACAAGACAGTCGAGCACATGTCAGCACTAATTCAATCGGCGGATAAACTCTATTGGCAAACTGTCAGGATCGGCGATAAACATTACTTCATAGACATTTGTACCGATAATTTGTTGGGTTGGAGCGAGTAAGACAATTGATGCTGGTTGAGCTGCGGTTTGTAACGTTGTAGTGAAATCGTTCAGCCAGGTAGTTAAATCTGGAGTTCGATCGGTAAGATCGAAGGAAAGATGATAATAGCCAACATAATGCTCGTCACCAAAACTATCTGGAGCTGGCTGGGGTTCGGGAATTTGAATTAGTTCGAGCCTGCCACCTAAACCTTCCAGCCAGCAGGCAAGAGTATAGCCAGTGGTAAATCTTTCGCCGACAGTGAATCCCAGACACTCGTAGAATGAGATCGATCGATGAATATCGGCAGTGCGGATGGAGATGTGGTGAAACATGATTTAGGTATTAGGTATTAGTGAAAAATAACCATCCTACACAGATTTACCACCGTGAAGATCTAGTCGAAAGCCTAACACCTAACACCTAAACGCCAATACCTTTCTACGGAGACATCCGAAAATAAGGATACTGAATCGGAATCCCAGGTTCTGTTTCGAGATTGAAATTAATTACTTTCCAGCAGGGTTCGGTGGTGGACTCGGGGCTAAACTCGACAGGTAGACCAAAAAGACGCGGTAGGATCGATCGATCTGTCGATTCAGTCCGCGAGTGATGGTTTTCCTTAACAGAATCTGTGTCTGAGATCAGATTTTCACCAAAGCCGACGAGATAGCCACCAATCAATTCACGATAGCGTTCGGCAATAATGACCTTGGTAGCACGATAGCCTTGAGTGTAGAGCTTATCTAGCGCATCGTGAATCTCGAACCGAATTCCGTCGGGATGAGTGTGTTGGCGGTACCATTCGCCCTCCCATAGACACCAATGTCGGCTCGACTGAAGATGTACCAGTTCGCTCGTTTGCGGATCGGCTTCAAACGCCCCATGTCGAGAGCATAAATAGGTATCTGTCAGGGTGAGTGCGGGAATAGTTTGCCGACAATGAGGACATAGAATTTCTGGGCCGAAAATGGGGTATTGAAGAGCAAAATTCATGTCAGAAGCGCAGCAGGTGGAATACCTGTGCGGGATGAGTAAAAAGAATGGAGATACTTGTGTTTATTTTAGTGAGTTATATTTTAACCCAAGTTGCTAATTCTGAGTGGTTGGGGACATTGGACAATCAGCAGTGGAATTGACTCTATTTTGATTTGCGGCGGCTTGTTTGAGGATTGGGATAACAACACACCAAAGACAATATTGACATGTTGATAGTGGCAATAGCAGAAGTGTTTCAACGAAAAACGATCGTTTTTGAATATTTGTGGGAATTATAGTTCTATCTCAGTGAGATCGCGATCTGCTGTTTCCACAGCCTCGGCGTTGCCGAATTGTTGTTTCTCTTCCTCCAGAGAAGCTAATCGTGCCTTGGTAAATTCATAGATTGATACATCTATTGAGTAATGTGGGTAAACTAATGTTGATACGATCGCTTTTACACAATGTGTAGTGGATCTTATCAATCATTTTGTCTGCCTAATATATCTATTAAAATCACGATATATACTTAAAACCGCTCGAACGGCTTGCCGTCTGAGATCGCAATCAAAATTTAACTAACTCAAGTCCGGTTATGATTCAGCCCATAATCAAAGGGTCGATCTTAACTTTTTCTCGGATTGAGATATAAAAAATATCTGTTTAGGAACAGGAAAATGGACGATAACAAGCAGCAGATTATTCACTACTTCATTGAAGAAGCACAGGAACATCTAGAGACAGTAGAACAAGGATTATTAGATCTAGCGGAAGTTATCTCTGACGCAGAACGTGTCAATGAAATGTTTCGTGCTGCTCACTCGATTAAAGGTGGTGCAGCCATGCTTGGTTTTGAAGGCATTCAAGCAACAGCTCACAAATTAGAAGACTGTTTCAAGCTTTTACGCGATCATCCCGTTAACATTGACGAGAGGTTAAAATCATTGTTTCTCCAAGGCTATGATGCGCTCAAAGCATTAGTTGAAGAATTAGCAAATTCGCCTACAACCAGTCTCTGTCCAGAAATTGTCGATAGTATTCTCTCTGGTTCTGCCGCAAATTTTGTAGCCTTGCAAGAGTATCTCGAAGAATTACTCAATACCAACACTCACGACACTGCCAATAGAGAACCAGCAGTGATTGCAAATAATGTTGGTGGTGGTACCGCAGTGATGGCGCCACCGATTAATGTTGTCGCAACAGTCACCGCGACACTGCAACAAATGTTGACTTTATTTAAGCAAAGTGACAGCCCCAATAATCGCCAACAATTAGTCAGTATTGCTAGATCTCTATCTGCATTAAGGCCTGATGCCACTAATTGGCAAGCTTTGATCGCAACTACCGCACAAGCGATCTCCAATCAGCATAACACTTATAATGCAATCGCTCCACTGGTTATCCGCGAGTTGAAACAAGCTGGCGATCTGTTAGCAGCCAACCGCGATGGAGATATTACCATTTCTAGCAATCTTCAACAGGCGATAACAACTGCAGCTCCAGTGGCTCCAACTCCTGCAGCTTCCACCGCAACAACACCAGCAACCCAAATTACCATTCCTGTTGATGTTCGCGGCGCAGCACAAGGGATCTTACAAAACTTCAGTCGTCAGCAGGTGACTGAGTTGGTACTCTTACTTCATCGGGTTATTTCTAATTCTAAGCAAAACTAGTAGTACCTAAATCGGGGGGGATGTCTTGCCATCTCCCCTCGCCGACGGCTCGAATTGCTTCAGTGAGATCCACTTCTCCAGTATAAATTGCCCGACCGACGATCGCGCCAGTCACACCCATTGCTTCGAGGGATAATAAATTCAATAGATCTCGCAGCGAACTCACGCCTCCAGAGGCGATGACGGGGATAGAAATTCTATTAGCCATTTCCCTGAGCGCGTCCAAATTTGGCCCTGTCATTGCGCCATCTCGATGGATATCCGTGTAAATAATTGCCGCTACTCCGATGCCCTCCATCCGTTTTGCTAAATCTGTCGCTAGCACTTGGGAAGTTTCGATCCAACCTTTTGTAGCTACTTTACCATCGCGGGCATCGATACCAACAACTATTTGTTGGAGGTATTTTTGGCATAAATCTTCGACTAATTCGGGTTGTTCTACTGCTACTGTTCCGAGAATGACTCGATCGACTCCTAAAGTCAATAGCTGTTTAACGCTAGCTTCAGTTCTCAATCCACCCCCAATTTGAATTTGGACTGGTTGAGTAGCAGTTTTTCTGACCATCTCTACAATACTGGCGATCGCGTCCAGATTTACAGGTTTCCCCGCTTTCGCACCATCCAAATCTACTAGATGTAATCTATTCGCACCCTGTTCGAGCCAAGATTGCGCCATCGCAGCCGGATTGTCATTAAATACCTGAGATTTGGCATAGTCGCCCTGATACAATCGCACGCATTTACCATCGAGTAGATCGATCGCCGGAAAAATGTCCATAGTTTTGAGAATAGGATAGAAGATGGATCGATCGAATTATACAAATAAACCACGATCTCAATCCATTTGGATATTCTCGATCGTCAAAAGTCAATAATATTCTGTCGATCGAAATAGACCATAGTCTAATTGTAACAAATCTTCTAAAGCCTAAAACCTAAAGCCTAAAACCTAAAGCCTAATTAAGATCGGTTTTCCTACCACAAAAGTGACGGGAATAGGTCAGAATAAGAATGTTCAACTCTATAGATTGGAGCAAGTATGATTGTTTCTAATTGGCGTAAGGCACTAACGCCGATCGTCTTATCGGTAGTTTTACTATTCTCAGCTTGTTCGAGTAAAGAACCATCTAAATACGCTGCAACCCAAAAAGAGACCACAGGTAGGAATGCACCCACCGCAATCGCCAAAAATGCCGAAGCTGGAGGGGATTTTAATAAATTCTTCCCTCAAGGTGATGCTGGCTTTGCACGAGTATTCTCCCAAGAGAAGAAGGGTTTTGCTGAGGCAAAATTAAACAAAGGTGGCAAAAATGTCGCGGTAATGTCCATCAGTGACACGATCAGTCTCCCTGCTGCTGCTAAAAAGTACGAAAGAAGCACTAGTAAAATCGGTAGCTATCCGCTCTTAGATGAAGCTCCACTCAAAAGCACTGGAGTATTGGTCAATAATCGTTATCAAGTTAAAGTAGCTTCTCGCGATCCTTCTTTTACAGGAACCGATCGCAAAGCTTGGTTGCAAAAGTTTAACCTAGATGGATTATCAAAGCTCAAGTAATTTAGTAATTGTAATTATCTTCAGGAGTCATCCATGAGCAAAGCAATTTTTGAACTAGTAGACGAGTTACCCACTGGGGGATTAACCGTCATGTCATTGAACGCCCTAGATTTTGTCATCCCTGGACAATGGCAAAATACTGTTGGATTTGACAATACAATTAAAGTCGTAACTGGTACCGACGATCCAGAATATGTGCAAGCGATCGGCGAACGCGCAGTTGCTTTATATAATGACAAAGGTGAAGGCTATCAAACCGCCATGTGGCTCTACAATACGGTAGATTCCGGCTCTCGCCTCCTCGGTGCGGCAGCGATGGCCAATAAAGTTGGCGAAAAATTCTCAATGTTGGGCTTTTTGGGCAACATTACGCCGAAAGCAGAAACCGCCCAAACTATTGACTTGAGCGTCAAGTTAGTAGCCGAAATCGTTGCTTACTGTCAAATTAATGGCATCCCTGGCGATAGCGTTGGTGATTTCCTCGCTGGTTTAGCTGATTACGGTGGTGAGTCGCTGATGCGGATGACTGCGCTAATTTGTTTCGACGGGTTGATTCCCCTCGGCCCCGATTTTATCGGCATGGTGATGGATAAAATGGGTGGGATGAGTCCTGATGAGTTGGCAGGAAATCAAACCTTCAAAGGCATCAAAGACCAAATCCCTGGCGGTGATACTGGCGGACAATTGGGCTTTATTACGGAAAGTTTTGGCTCTGTCAGCGGTTGGATGAGTGATTTTGTGGCTTCCCGTGGTTTATCGCCCGAAGTAATCGTCGGCAATCTCCGCAACTTCGTCGATGTCAGCGATGATAAGCTCGATTATCTCGGAGCGTTTCTGGATGTGAGTACCAATTATTATGTTCATACTGGGACTCAAACGCTAGCCCGACGTTTAATCGAACGTGCTGCTGCCGAAATGTAAGAAGTACAGGGGGCAATCCCTTGCCAGCATTCCGTGCTGTCGAAGTGTGGTTGCCCTTATTAACCTAAAATTTCTTAGCGTTTGCGAGTTGCCGGAAGATTGTAGATCGGATTGCAGACATCTACGTTTGCACTGACACTAGCTCCAACGGAGCCAGAATGACTAGTATTGTTAGTATTTTTAGATTTCTTACAACTGTCATTTACTCCAATTTGAATATCATTGTGGACATTTGCTCCAGTGGGGTTTTCGATCGCACTTTTAGAGTTACGGGTGCGAGTAGTCGGTTTACCACCGCTACCCATCCCATCAAAGACATCCGTTTGATTGACAGTATTACCGCCGCCAGCCAAAGCTGGATCGATCGACTGAAAACTGCACAAGGCAACAGTAGCGACGATTGATAGGCTTAAATATTTGATAAGCATTTAGAAAACTCCAATTTTAGTAGTTTATGAAAAATTGAATAAGAATTCGATTGTTTCAATGTACTCTAAATTATAGCAATTACTTAGGTAGCTAGTAGATTAGACCTCCTGCAAAAGTAAAAACACAATTTTTTTAGTACTGTTTTCATCTACAGTTACCTCATGTCATATTCCCTAACTTTCGGAGGAAGTCTATTAGTAATTTTGTCCCTCTTGAAATTCAGACTTGCATTTCGATCTAAGTGTTGCTATACTAGTGAGCTGTGGCAGCATAGCCAAGTGGTAAGGCAGAGGTCTGCAAAACCTCCATCCCCCAGTTCAAATCTGGGTGCTGCCTCTAATCAAAAATCCCCACCTGCAAAGGATTGGGGATTTTTAGTCGGGCTTTACAACGTTTTGTAACTATTCAGCAGTAACTAATTCATTGTCATTCCGATTGCGTTTGCGAGTCAGCAGGTTGAATAATTGAATGCCGATGGCTTTAATGAGATTACCTTCCAACTCATTGAACATCGTCATGTTCATGTCAAAAGCGGCGTTAGCTTCATCGACAACCTCATCGGCTTTAGCTTCATCGATGGGTAAATCGTTCATCACTTGACGATAATTATTTTTAAAAGCCTTTTCATCGGGTATTTGCGTAAACTCATAAAAGGCGGTTCCTTCACCGTCAGTAAGATTCATCGCATTCTGAGCAATTTTCTTGAGAATTTGGCCGCCAGAGAGATCGCCCAAGTAGCGGGTGTAGAGATGCGCTACCATCAGCGCGGGATCTCGATCGGCAACTTCGTGAATCCGTGCGATATACTTTTTGGTAGCCTCAGAGGGAGCTACTTGCTCTTTCCAATTAGGGCCATAATAGAAAGCTAGGTCTTGCTCTAAAGCAGCCTTGCGATCGAGTTCGGGAAAAAAGACTTTAGATAAAATCGGATCGCTAGTATGTTTGTGCATTTCCTCTTCCATCGCTGAGTAGACGAAGTAGAGATTATTTACCAGCTTGCGATAGGATTTTTTCTCAACAGTTCCCTTTAGGAAGCAAGCGATGAAACCCGTACTCTCAGCCATGCTATGGGATTTTTTGGTACCTTCACGCAGTTTAGTAGCTAGATTAGAAGTCATGTTAAAAATTTCCGAATATATATACCGACTAATCTGTTAGCTTAGGATAATTTGCTGAGAATTTCCATTAAGATTTGTGACTAGTACTACATTCCCACTGAGTTGCATCCTAAATTGGCGGTTTGAGAAATACTTTCACTAGACAGGGTATCTCCATTATTTAGAGCGCAATGATATGAATTCTATTTCTAGACCGACTCAAAAAGTATCCCGTAAATTTAATACACTCCAACTTTTACGCAGTGGTTGGTATGCCACATGGGGAATAAGTTTATTACTATTAATCGTTAGTATTTATGGCGTTAATTCCCAACGACAGGCGATCGACGCAGTAGGTAAAAATGCAGCTCCAAGTATTTTGACGGCCCAACAGTTGCAAGATTCATTTGCAGATATGGATGCAAGTTTGGCAAATGAATTGCTATTGAAGCCAGGTGAAAATCGCCAAGCTTTAATTGATTTTGACAAAAATCGTAAAAAAATTGCCGATCGATTGGTAGCTGCTGCCAGAAATATTACCTATCCAGAAGAAGAAACGATTATTCAAAGTTTACAATTCAGTAGCAGTGCTTATCTATTAAAATTGCAGGAGGCTCGCGATGCTCATAAACGTGGTGATGCTGTCAACACTTTAAATATTTATCAAACTGCTGCTAAATTGATGGATCGAGAGATCATTCCCCAAGCAGAAAAACTCAGTCAAGTTAATTTTAATTACTTAGAAACTGCGTATACTGGACAAAAATTTACGAATGGAGGGATCTCTTTATTAATTTCAGTTGTGGGATTAGTGCAGATCGGTATTTTAGTTGTCATCCAGATCTTCTTATACCAACGGATGCGCCGAATTTTGAACTTACCATTGCTCGGTGCTACAGCGATCTCCATTATCTTTTTGGGGCATACAGTCGGTTCATTTGTGGGTGCAGCCTCTAATCTCAAAATAGCTAAGGAAGATGCTTTTAATTCCTTGTATGCTTTACGTCAAATGCGTTCCCTGTCCTACAAAGCTAATGCTGATGAGAGTCGTTATTTACTAGATAGATCGAATGCAATTCTGCATGAGCAATCGTTTAATGATAAAGTCAACAAAATCGTGGTGATACCACCCAGTCAATCGATCGATAGTATTATTGCTAATACTCAAGCTGGACAATCTAATCAAGGATTAAGTGGATTATTAGCAGATGCATTAAATAACATTACTTTTACTGGTGAAAAAGAATTAGCGATCGATACTTTTAAATCTTTCAATGAATACATTGCAATTGACAAACAAATTCGCCAACTTTACCGAAGTGGTAAAATTGCTGAAGCGATCGCTTTATGCGTCGGCACAAAGCAAGGTGAATCAAATTGGGCATTCGATCGCTACCGAAATTTCCAGACCCGTTTAATCGATCTAAATAAGAAAGAATTCGATCAAAATATAGAAATAGGCAATAGCCGACTGACATATTTTGAAGTAATTGCGACGATCGCACTAATAAGTATTGCTATTTTAACATTGATGGGACTGAGACCGAGATTGATGGAGTATTTGTAGAGAAAGTTCCTAATCTTTAGAGAGCCAACGACTGGAAGTCGTGGCTAGGAATACAAAGTCCGCGTAGGCGGACTAGGTTTATTAGTTCTTGTAGGCAGACTTTGGATCGCTAGCCGCTGTGAAAGCTGTGCCGTCAACCGTAGAGGTTTACGACTAGCAACGGTTAATAATAATTCGGTGTCTAGATGACTGGTATGATGGCTGATGTGGCGATTTCAATCGATCGAGTATTAGGCACCTAAAATATAAAAAAATATCTATGAAAATTTTATTTGTCGCAGCGGAAGCTGCACCCATTGCCAAAGTTGGGGGGATGGCTGATGTCGTAGGTGCTTTACCCAAATTCTTGCGTAAAATGGGCCATGATGTGCGAATTTTCATGCCCTACTATGGTTCGCTCGTTGGTAAATTAGATATCCCCATCGAGCCTGTCTGGTGGGGATATGCGATGTTCAATCACTTTGCGGTGTATGAGACAGTACTGCCAGGTACCGACGTTCCCTTGTACCTATTCGGACATCCAGTATTCGATCCGCTGCGGATTTATGGGGGGGAAGATGAAGATTGGCGATTTACATTCTTTGCCAATGGTGCGGCGGAGTTTTGTTGGAATCATTGGAAACCGGAGATTCTTCACTGTCATGACTGGCATACGGGAATGTTACCGGTCTGGATGCACCAAGATCCAGATATTAGTACTGTCTTCACTATTCATAACTTAGCCTATCAAGGGCCGTGGCGGTGGTATCTGGAGAAAATTACTTGGTGTCCTTGGTATATGCAAGGACATAATACGATGGCTGCTGCGGTACAATATGCCGATCGAGTCAATACAGTTTCACCTACTTATGCCGCTCAGATTCAGACGATCGAGTATGGTGAGAAAATTGAAGGTTTACTATCTTTTATTAGTTCTAATTTGTCGGGAATTGTCAATGGGATCGATACAGAAGTTTACGACCCAGCAAAGGATAAAGCTCTAGTCAAAACTTTTACCGCAAAAACGATCGAAGATCGGATCGAGAATAAAACAGCACTTCAGAAGGAAGTCGGTTTAGCGATAAATCCCGATACCTTTTTAGTGGGGATGGTATCCCGATTGGTAGAGCAAAAAGGATTGGATCTGATGCTTCAGACACTCGATCGATTTCTTGCCTATACTACCGCTCAGTTCGTCGTATTGGGCACGGGAGATCGTCATTATGAGACGCAATTGTGGCAATTAGCCTCGCGTTATCCTGGGCGGATGGCTACTTATCTGATGTACAATGAATCCCTGTCTCGGCGCATTTATGCTGGCTCTGATGCCTTCTTGATGCCTAGTCGGTTTGAACCTTGTGGGATCTCTCAGATGTTAGCGATGCGCTATGGTTGCGTCCCGATTGTACGGCGTACTGGGGGATTAGTCGATACGGTTAGTCACCACGATCCTCAACATCAAAAGGGTACAGGGTATTGCTTCGATCGGTATGAAGCATTAGATCTGTTCACTTGTATGGTACGTGCTGAGGAAAGTTTCCATTATCAACCCCAATGGCAAGCACTTCAACAACGAGGGATGGAGACTGATTTTAGTTGGGATAAATCCGCGCAAGCATACGACGCGCTTTATAAGTCGATTATCGATGTGTAATCGGTGAGGGCATACCCCCGACTTCTTAGAGAAGTCGGGGGTATCGCAGGTCTTTCACATCATCTTTAGCTGGATAATATAAAAAATCACATCGATACTAAGCAATTGCCAGACTGGGATTGAGTTCGATCGATTGAGTGTAGTCAATCTTGGCATTCTCTTCATCACCCAATCGATAGTACACAACACCTCGACAACAAAAAGCTATTGCATCATCAGGATCGAGAGAGTAAATCGTCATACTCTCGATCTGGATCTTGAAATGGACGAATATCGGCACATTATGTCACACGCTGGGACTTCTTACCATCAAGCAATCAAACTCAACTACTCGCAGTCCAGATTTTTCCGTACTGACAGGATACATACCAGCGATATCAAATCCAGCCTGCTCGAAGAATAAAATACTGTCTGTTAAATGAGGCATTTCTTGATAGATAGGGACAACAGACACCTCCGATTGCAATGCAAATACTTGTTCGTGTATATTCCCCAGCCCCATAAAAACTTCTAAATCGTACCCTTGAGTATCCATTTTTAAATATATTCTAGCTCGATCTAGATTGTCTACAGTTTCATTTAACAACTCATCTAGCCTCCGAACAATTACGGTCTCTTCTTGCTTGCCTACTGATTCTTCACCAAATTCTTGCTCGCACCAATCATTAGATTTTAGAAATGAAGTAAAGACAGAATCATTAGAAATATATATTTTCTGCTCGGCATTTTGCTTGCCCAAAGCTAATTTATGAATGTCCCAATTTTTGTCATTCGAGGCGGCTGCCTTTAATATTTCAAAAGCACTTGATATTGGTTCAAACGAAATAATTTTCCCCTGATAACCAATTTGGCGGAGATCTGAGGCAAACTGTCCTTCATTCGCCCCAACATCAATAACAAGATTTATTTGATACTTTTCTAGTAGCGTTTTTAATCTACGTTGACATAAATAGTCATAAACTCTCCGAGTACTGTCTATTTCATCGTCTCTTGTTTCCGTTAAAATAACGGTTGCGGGATATAAAAATTTGGCCTTAACATTCCCCCTCGCCAGCGCAAAGCTGCTGCGACCAACACCTTGCACTTCATAGCCAGTGATGGTTTTGATAATGTTTTTTAAAACCTGTTTTAATTTGCTCATACTAGCCTCTACAATGGTGCGTTTTTTACATCTAACAAAATACTAGTTGTTCCAAGTTTAGTCTACTATCTACTTGCTTTTTTGTTAAGATTGGTACATGGAACAGCGATCGCCTAAACTATTGACACCAGCTTAATTATTTAACAGTGACTTACCGCAATCCCACGCCCACCGTAGATATTATTATCGAACTAATCGATCGACCCCACCGCCCAATTATCTGCATCGAACGGCTTAATCCACCCCACGGGTGGGCATTACCTGGCGGATTTGTAGACTATGGCGAATCCTTAGAAACAGCCGCAATTAGAGAAGCACAAGAAGAAATCGGGCTAGATGTGCAACTGCTGGAACAATTTCATGTTTATTCCGCACCCGATCGCGACCCCAGGCAGCATACTATTAATATTGTATTTATCGCTACTGCTACCGGAGTACCGATCGCCCAAGATGATGCCAAAAGCGTTGGGATATTTGCACCCTGGGAAATCCCCTCTCAACTATGTTTCGATCATGGCCAAATAATTCAGGATTATTTACAGTACCGAAATTATTATCGTCGCCCAGGAATTAGGAATTAGGTTTTAGGTTTTAGGTTTTAGGTTTTAGGTTTTAGGTTTTTTACCTCCCACACTCCCCACACTCCCCACATTTCCAATGCTCCACACCCTCACTCTAGAACTCGGCGATTTACTCGATTCGATCGATCTACCTGTAGACTGGGTGGGATTGAGAAAAGTGCGGGAAGTGGCGATCGGTCGATCGGCACGGGACGGAATGCCGCAAAATAATAGTACGACCATTAGCGAAGGTGTGATGGTCGAAGTCCTGATTAATGGACAAATCGGCTATGGTGCAACGAATATTCTTAGCCCTACAGGAATTAAAGCCGCCGCTACCGCAGCATATCATCAAGCGATCGCAGCTAGTGCATATCAACTTTACCCCGTCACCACCGCCCAGCGACCCAAGGTAGTCGGACAATATGTCTCCCCGACAGTCCAACCATTTAATACCCTGACTCCTGGCGAAATTAGCGAACAACTGAGCAAGATTTGCCATACGCTGAAAGTAGGTGAAAAAATTGTTCAAACCAGTGCGACGATTATTACCCGCGAATTAGAAACTTGGTTCGTCAGTAGTAATGGTTCCGATGTCTATCAGAAATTCTTGCTGATGACGACAGATTATGCAGCTACAGCCCAGGATGGAGCTATTATCCAACATCGGAGCGATCGCGGCGGATTAGCTAGATGTTATCAGGGCGGAATGGAATATTTTCTCACCCCCGATTTGTGGGCGCGGGTGCAACGAGTTGGCGAACAGGCGGTAGAATTGCTGACGGCGATGGAATGTCCCACAGAGACGACTACGCTTGTACTTGCGCCAGATCAACTGCTATTACAAATCCATGAAAGTGTCGGACATCCCCTCGAATTAGACCGAATTTTGGGCGACGAGCGCAATTATGCGGGGGGAAGTTTTGTCAAGCCATCAGATTTTGGCAACCTCGTCTACGGTTCGCCCCTGATGAATATTACCTTCGATCCTACCGTCGCGGGAGAATTTGCCAGTTATAGTTTCGACGATACTGGAGCTACTGCGACGCGAGAATATATCATTCGCGATGGGATACTAGAGCGGGGCTTGGGGAGCCTGGAGAGTCAAGCACGTCTGGATCTGCCAGGAGTAGCTTGCAGCCGCGCCTGTAGCTGGAATCGCCCACCGATCGATCGGATGGCAAATATCAATCTCGAACCTGGGAATAAAAGCTTCGACGAAATCATCGGTGGGATCGAGCGAGGAATCTATATGGAGGCTAATCGTTCTTGGTCGATCGACGACCAACGCCACAAATTCCAGTTTAGCTGTGAGTACGCCCAACTGATCGAAAATGGTAAATTGACTCAAACTATCCGCAACCCCAATTATCGCGGTGTTACCCCCCAATTTTGGGGCAATCTGGCTCAAGTTGGCAATACCAATACCTGGGAAATGTATGGCTCTCCCTTTTGTGGTAAAGGCGAACCCAATCAAATCGTCTGGGTGGGACATGGTGCGCCTGTAGCCGCATTTACAGATATTGAAATCTTTGGTGGGGATTAATTACTACGCAAATTTCTTTGTCTTGTGCGCGGAGGGGTAGGTGTAGATTTTCGTTGGTGTGTTTGAGAGGGTTCGATCGAGCATGGTGTAAGGGTTTGAGATGGGTCGAGTCGATCGATCGAATTAATACACCTCAAACCCTTTCAGGGATTGAAACATTGCCAAAAACTGGAATCTAAGTTGAGCAAGACTTAAAATATGTAAAGGAATATTTAGAGTAAGTTTATGACCGATCGACTGATTCGAGCAACGGCAGCAGATGGAGGAATTCGAGCAGTAGGGGCAATTACCACCAACCTCACTGAAACAGCCAGAGTCAGACATCGACTTTCTGCGGTATCCACAGATGCATTAGGGCGGGCGATGACAGCCGGATTATTACTGACATCGGGCATGAAAACCAAGTTTGCGCGAGTCAATCTCCG
>NZ_JANOJV010000116.1:0-1593 GCF_031418915.1 Chamaesiphon sp. VAR_48_metabat_135_sub
TTTTATCTAAATTGTATAAACGAACACCTTTTATGATTTCAATATTCATGTTGAAAAATATTGCCACTTGTTGGAACTTGAGTGGAGCATGTATAAGGTATAGCATAGTATTTTTGCAATCAGTATTTATTCGTAATTCATTTTTGTGACTAATATGTAGTTAAAAAGCTTTTTTAGTTACTACAAACAATTTGACAATGAAAAAATAGTTAAACGTATAATTTAAAGCCTTTCATACTAAGCTAAAAGTATGAGATTTTTACATAAATTATTAGTGTGAAGGAAGTCAAATACCCTGTAATAACCGCTGCTACTAGCAGAAAGTAACTAATATCAGTTTCAGTTATGGATCGATTACTAACGATCGAATGTGATGTTCGATTGTTAATTTCACTTTTGTCATTAGTTATGGTGGAGTTATCATCTCTACTTTAAACTGGACAATCGATCTAGATAATTTGAGTGATTAAATTGATAAAATAAAAAAGTGACCATTTTTACGTTGTTAAACTATTTAGACTGTGCTAGCGTTTACAGGATACTGAGATTAAATAATTGTGAGTATTAAGAAACCGATCGAAAATGTTGACATTTGGGCTGAAGCTGATGATGCGATCGATCGGTTAGCGATGGCAGATGAGGATATTGAAGATCTCCTAGCTGATGGTGTAGATATCGACATGATTCACGATCGTTATGAGAATATGTCAGATCGAGAATATTTCGACAATATCTATCGAGGTGGTAAGAAAGAGTTGAAGGTTAAAATTCCCCCTGTGACAATCCGCGAAGATTCGGTGGCAATTCCTTTCTAGAGAAGGCTTGTATATGCTTCAGTTCAAAGAGTTCGATCTAAAAACTGGCAAGCTTATTACTGACTATAATCCTGACGGTGAGAGGATTCCCAGAGTCAAGGAAGTTGAGAACTCCTACCTTGAAAAGTGGCTGAAGACCCACGAAATCGAGCCAGTCGGACTTTATGTAGCTAACTTCTACGATGGAGTCAACGCCTCAGATCGCCAGCGGCGAGAAGCTGACGGAAAAGTTTTAATAGTTACTAGTGGAAAATCTGGGTACTTTACAGATCCAGCAACGGCTAACTTAATTGCGAAAGGCGACTCAAAACGAAGTATTCAGCCAATCTACACTGATAGTCAACGCAGTGCTCACAATTCAGTCGCTTATGGATCGCTAGTCGTTAGCGATGGTAAGAACTCTGCTCAGACAAAGCAGGGATCTAGAATCTTGATTATTGATGATGAGCATAGATCTAGTGGTGAAATAGCGATTCAGGATCGAGATGGTCGAATCGTTCCAGTCCAAGAGTTAGACAAACTCTACGATAAGATGGGCGACGGAACAATGCTCGTTCCCACCAAGTTAATGCGGGATCTATTGCTCGATCGAGAGGTGGTACTAGCGATCGAGTATGGTTTGAAAGGTGCAGATGTTAGCAGCGACGAAATTGGGGGTTTGGGAGCTTGGATTGATGATGCTTTTGGGGATGATATCGATCCAGCCCTAGCGGGTAAGCTGCTGGCAGAATATCGAGCCAATGGTAAGATTATCAATTATTTAGTACCCAGAGAAACG
>NZ_JANOJV010000117.1:0-12597 GCF_031418915.1 Chamaesiphon sp. VAR_48_metabat_135_sub
GCGCCAACTCCTGCGCTACCCAATTATCGATATCCGCCCCCTCCAAATTTTGCCCAGCTTTGGCGATTACCCGCGCCAACTGGGGCTGTTGAGTTGCCGCTTCGAGAGATTTGTCCCCCCACTTCAATAAGAAGCCCAGGGGCGTTTTTCCCTGCTGTACTTGCTTTGTCAACTGTACGAGCGACAAATCCAGCGTTCCCCCACCAAAATCGACGACAAGCAATGTCTCTGCTGCTGTCATTCCATATCCCAACGCCGCCGCTGTCGGCTCATCGATCAGTCGCACTTGCTCGACGGGGAGAGTCGCACATACCCCACTCAACCAGCGACGATACACCTCAAAACTATCCACAGGAACCGTTAGTACTAGCGACTCGCCGACATCTAGCGACTGTTTCAATTGCTTGATGATTCCCGTCAGAAATAATTCCCCCACCCGCTCGAATGTCATCGATACCCCATCCAATTCAGGTAAAAATCCCTGGATATCTGCGCCAATCCCCCGCTTAAAGCCGCGAAAGTACCGATTATCGCCTTGGAGATCTAGTCCTCGATCGCGTACCATTTGACCAATTAGAGCTAGATCTGTACTCCCATCCTCTACATATACCAAACTGGGAATCAACGCTGGATTCATCCCACCTACGAGGGATAATCCTGGTAATGTCACCGTTTCGGCTGTTTGTGTCGCTGCATTCCAACGGCTGATGACGGTATTACTAGTCCCAAAGTCGATCGCAATTGCCATAGAGGGTGGTGTGAAGATTCTAACTATTTACCCTACCACGACAGACATTTTACTTGAGGTGCGGAAGGCGCGAAATATCTTCCCAGAATAAAGAAGATTATAATTATTCATAGTACTAAGCGGTGCAAGTTACAGGACTATTCCCGAATCCTGATTTCCGAATCCCGACAACAAAATAGCTTGATTTACGCCGCTTAGTACTAGTCATGGATTTTTGGATGTTGCGTAAATCGATCGTGGGTATGTATGGAAATTAACTGGGGAAATTTTCTCAAGAATCTCGGAGAATGGGAAGGATCGTTTACTCAAGTTGCGATCGATGGAGAATTGCTTAGTTCTACAGCATCCATCCTAACACTCGAAGGGTTAGAAGATAACCAATTGGTGCAGTTGAGATTGCGCCGCTTTGCCAATAATATCACCGAACAACCGACAGCCGATTTCACCCAAGAATACCGTTCTCTGGGCAGACAATTAGTCTTTTTTGACACGGGTGCTTTTTCTAAAGGTTCGCTCCAAGTGGCTCCCTTTGCCGAATTTGGTGCGGAATATGGATTTGTAGCTGGCAATCGTCGAGCGAGATTGGTACAATTATTCGATCTCCAGGGATCTTTTTCGAGTCTGACGCTGATTCAGGAAATTCGCAGTGGTACGGATGCGATAATGCGCCCTGCGCTAACGGTAGAACAGTTATTGGGTAAATGGGAAGGAACCGCATTTACTGTCTACTCAGACTGGAAACCGTCGGAGACGAATGTGGTGAGTTTGGAGATTAACCAAGTTAACGGCTCTTTGCACCAACAATTATCTTTTGGTAGTCACAGGATTTCTTCAACGGCGCGGATTGAGGGGAATCAGCTTCACTTTGAGGAAGGAGTCACGCCCAGGCGGGTGTTATTATTGCCAGATGGGGTTTCTAGCAATATACCTTTACAAATCAGTCACCGACAGCCGTTTTTCGTCGAGGCGGGGTGGCTATTGTCTGACAATGAACGTCAGCGATTGATTCGTAGTTACAATGACAAGGGAGAATGGATTAGTTCGACTCATGCGATCGAACATCGAGTGGGGTAAAGTAGGCGGATATTTACTCGATCTTGCACCGATAAGTCTATTTGAGTTGTTGCATAGATCTTTACCCCACCCCAGCCCACCCCATGTAAAGGGGAGGGGGCAAAATACCCCCATTCTGAGGGAGATTGTGGGTAACACCATCTCAATCGAAGCTAGTCTCGACTCTCTCCCACACTTGCAAGAGGGTTGGAGATTAGACAAATCTATTCAAAGTTTTTCTCACAAAAACCCCAATCTCCAAATGAAAACTTTGAATCAACTCGAACCGCAACAGCGGCAAGATTTGCTCGTGTTATTTATCACGGGTTTATTATTTTGGACGAGTATCGCAGTTCTATTACCGACACTACCTGCATATCTAGATAAGATCGGGATCGATCGACAACAAATTGGTTTCATTATCGGTGCTTTTGCGATCGGGTTATTAGCAACCCGTCCGATTGTTGGTAAATTAGCCGATACCAGAGGGCGTAAGTTCGTATTATTGATTGGTGCTGCGGTTGTCGCGATCGCCCCATTGGGTTATCTGACTGTTACTTCAATTCCTTTGTTGATGGTAATTCGGGCCTTTCATGGGATTAGTATTGCTGCTTTCGCGACTGCTTATAGTGCCTTAGTTGTAGATTTGGCTCCGCCCAAACAACGGGGCGAAATCATCGGTTTAATGAGCCTGACTAATCCTTTAGGTGTCGCAATTGGTCCAGCAATCGGCGGTTATTTGCAAGTCGGGGGATTTTATAGTGAGATCTTTTGGATTTCGGTAATTGCTGGTGCAATCTCATTTGGATCGGCAATCAGATTGCACGAACCACGAAATAAAATTGAGCACCAGGAAATCGAGCCATTAGCCAAGATTTCGATGTGGAAAATATTAACTAATCCAGCTCTAGGTATTCCCGCTTTAATATTGTTACTAATTGGCTTTCCTTTCGGTGCAATTCACACGTTTTTACCTTTATATATCAACACTATTCATATTGATTTCAATCCTGGTTTATTCTATACGATCGCGGCGATGGCTAGCTTCAGTGCTAGATCCTTAATGGGGAGCAGATCCGATCGATATGGACGCGGGATATTTATCGCAGGAAGTCTCTGCTGTTACACTGGTGGCGTTGCTTGTTTGGCTACCGCGAACAGCGAGCTAAGTTTTATCTTCGGTGCAATTTTAGAAGGATTGGGGAGCGGAACTTTGATTCCAATGACTGTCGCTTTGGTATCCGATCGATCTTTACCTCATCAGCGAGGGCAGGTATTATCAATATGTCTGACTGGTTTAGATCTGGGCATTGCGATCGCTGCACCTGTATTTGGGATATTTGCCACAGACTTAGGCTATCCAGGTATTTTCACAATCGGTACGGTGATGGCGGCTAGTGCGATTGTGGTATTTTTAATTTGGGGCAATCGGACTTTAAGACATTCTATCGGCTTTTGTTTAGCACGCGATCGAGATGTTTATCGGCTTGGATAGTGAATAGTGAATTTTGGGATGAAAGCGTCCCAAAATTCAAAATCATAATAACAAATCGTCTGTTGACTTAATCATATTCATTCCCGCATCTGCAAACCGTTGATAAGCAGCATTAGCTTGCTCTGTATAGTCAACCACCCCAGGAATTACCACTGGAGAAGTACAATCGCATAATAGATAAACCTTCCGCGCTAATTGTGGGTCGATCGCGTTAATTTCTGTCAATAGATCGTTAATAGTCCAAGCAACACAATGACTCTGTGCTTGTCCAGCGATAATCAACTTATCTGATGATAATAAATGTTGAATTAAACTATCGTTTTTACTTGCAATTCGATCGCCAAATTGGTTTGTAAAAACCTCTGGAGCCAAAGCCGAGTAATTTTCCGTCAAAGTTCGATCGCCCTTAATCGAAAAACTCGCCTGACTAGTTCGTGCAACCCCATGAAAAAAGATCGCCTCCTCTACTGCGGGCACTAAAGCATGACCGATACCGCCTAACATAGCATGATACGGCCAAATGATGAGTGGATATTTGCCCCCATCGCTCAACTGCTGTACATAATGCAGCGCATATGCTTGAAGCTGTTCTGGTGACTCATCACCAAATTCAGGATTAACGCGCCATTTCCCCGCTTCCACATCCTCAGGCGTAATTATCGTCACTACTGGAATCGGGTGTTCGCCATCGGCATTAATCCAAAAAATCGGATGGAAGATCTGATGCAGATGGTGAGTATCCAGTGTTGCAATAATTTGGTCGATTTTACCTAAATTACGGTAGATAAACTCACATAGCCTGACATTATCCTCGATCGCCCCGCGCCCACTTCGACCCCCTACAAATAGCTCGAAATCAGGCAAGCAGAAGGTATTCTGGACATCGATTAGCAATAGCCTGACATTAGTCTGTCCCTGAGCTGTGGGGAGAAGTTGATGTTGTTGCGCCCACGATCTGGCTGCACTCGATCGATCTTGATAAGGTACCCGCCAAATTTCGCCGACTCTAGCTGGCTGGAAATGTTGGGGTATAGGTAGCTGGGTCATATATAGTAAATATAAAATTAAATAATAAATTTATTATAGTAACTATTACTATATATAACAACCCGTATAATTACTGATGTTTCCCTAACCAGAGTATCAACGAGTTAATCTTGGGTGAGGGCAGGTTCGCATGAAGGTTGTCGTTAGTGAGGAAATTTCATTCATGCTGCTCGCCCCAATAATTGCCGAATTTTCGCCTCAGTTTCATCGTAGGCTCCTTCACCGATATGGTCATAACGAATGATGCCCTGACGATCTGCTAAAAATAAATGCGGCCAATATTCATTTTTATATGCTTTCCAAGTTTGAAAGTTATTATCTACGCCGACGGGGTAAGTAATCCCGTATTTAGTCATCGCCCGACGAATATTTTTACTATCTCGCTCGAAGGCAAACTCTGGCGTGTGAATACCAATTGTTTGTAAGCCTTGAGCGGCATACTTTTTGTGCCAACTGGTAACGTATGGCAATGTCCGTTGACAATTGATACAACCTAATGTCCAGATTTGGACTAAGACAACTTTGCCGAGTAAATCTTTGGTGGTGACTGGTGATGATGAATTCATCCACTCGCTAATTCCTTGGAATTCTGGTAATTGATTCTGCGATCTGGCGATTGATTCAGGCGTAATAATCTTGGATTCAGGTGTGACGATTGGTGATGTCGATGGACGACTAGCGAAACTAGCTGCTTGCCAGCCAAGTGTTCCCAATCCCAAGTAAGTTATGAATTTCCGTCGTTGTAAAGAGGAAGGCATAATTTTTAATTAATTAGGTTGATATCCTGAATACAAATTAAACTGATAATTAGATTCAATATCCAGTTGTTTATTCACGATCGAATCGAATTATATTCCTTTAAAACCCATTCTCCCTTCGATTTCCTGTTCGGTTCCCGTAGAGTTAATACCAATACTTTTGAGCCGCTCGGTTCTGGCATTAACTCCCACTTGACCTAAAAATAAACCGATTAAAATTACCACCCCGCCGATGTATTGAGCCTGAGTAGGAATTTCGCCCAAAATTAAATAAGCGGCTAAAATCCCGACGATCGGCGCAAAAGAACCAATTAGTGACGCAGTAGCGATCGAAGAATTCCGAAAGCCCATATTCCATAATGATTGTCCGATCACGACAATTACCGTCCCATACAACAACATCCACTGCCATAGAAATGGTGACAATACATCCATAAAATGTCCAATTCCAAACATCCATAATGCCAAGCCAAAATAGACGATCGTCCCCAATCCCGTTCTCACCGTGTTATTGATGCCTAATGGCACATTGGCGAGATACTTTTTGACGACGATCGTCGCCACCGATAGGCAGATTGCCCCCGACACAGCCATTAATTCCCCCAACCCAACTTGAAATCCAGCTACTGGAGTCATGTTCGTTCGATCGGTTTGCAGGACGATTACCTCCGGTAGGCTAAGAGCCAACGTTAGTACCACCCCAGTAAAAGCAACGATCGATCCTAGTACTTCCCACCGATTCAACCGTTCCCCCAACAGCCAAATCGATAATACCAGCGTCAATGGCGGCTCTAATCGACCGAGCAGCAACACATTTGTAACTGGAGTTAATGACAATGCTTGAAAAATCCAGCCTGGAGCCAGTGCGCCGGATAAGATCGCCACGATCGCTAAACCAATCCATTCCCGCCCCGATATTTGGCTCCAGGTATTCCGATTCCACTGGTGGCGGTGAATTGCGACTAACACCAGCAACGCACAGAGATTTCCGGTAAATAGGACATTGCAGTAAGAAATTGGATTGTGCCCATCTACGAAATGCTGGGCACCGATTTCGGTGATTTTCCGCGTGACGGCACTGGAAGAGCCGAAGATCGGGATCGCCAACCACAAATAGATGTAGCCAGGGATGCGTGAGGTTAATTTCGTCAGTTGTTGGGGTAAAGAAGGCATCGTGGGGGAATAACGGCATCGACTAGATGAGATGCAGGTATAGACCGATTTTAAACTCACAACCTGAGTTTCCCCTGAGAAAACGATTAATAATTTGGTAGTTGCCATAACCCAAACGGCTTCGATCGATCTGATGGCTTAAAATTCCCCTCCCAAGAGGGGATTTGTTAGTGGGAGTATTAATAACTAGGATCGATCGGATGAGATTTTACTAGTTTGTATTGAGTTTCTCAGCAAAAATTAATCTCTTACTAGGACTCATATCATGTCGATCGCAAGTCTTTAGATTACAGTAAATAAATATGATGCTCAAATCTTTTGCAGCAACGCCGATTTTTCAATGCAAGCTATCGCCAAACTCAAGGAGACGATCCGCCAAGTCAAACAACGGCATCTCGATCCGACTTCACTCCAGTTTCGCCTGACTCTCGAAGTCTCACTACTATCGATTCTGGGCTTGAGCAGCGTTGCTGCATGGACGAGTTGGAAAATGCAGCAGCTTTTGATTACCACTCATACCCAGAATGTCGAATATATTGCGACTCGGTTTCCTCGCGATGTCGAACTCTATAGCGAGATGTTACCAGTTGCTGAGGGGCTGCAAAAAACGATCGATAATGTCTCAGTACCTGGATTGGCAATTTGGTTTAAAAGTACCGATGGTACGATGACTCTGGCTAAATCCAGCGAGGTGACAGCCGAATTGATGTCTAGCGGCGATATGCCTCTCAAACCCCAAGTTTACCAAGTCGGCGATCGATCGATGATTTTGTATCGTGGGGCGGTAACGGCGCATAATCAACCGCTGGGTAGTGTTTATATGGCGCAGGATATCACAGCAGAGCAACGTCAATTAATTGCCGCGATTCAAGGCTTAACCGCTGTTTGCATTTTAGCAACCATCCTCACGATCCTGGCGATCGCCATGCGAATTCGGCGATCGCTCCAACCGTTGCAAGAGATGAGTCGGATGGCGGGGGCAATTTCAGCAGCAGATCTTAGTAATGCCCAATTGCAACTCAACAATGCGCCGACGGAAGTGAAGGAATTAGCCCAAACTTTTAATATGATGTTGTCGCGGCTGGGTGATGCTTGGGAACAACAGCGGCAGTTTATCGGCAATATTTCCCATGAGTTACGCACGCCATTAACGGTGGTATCGGGCTATTTACAGAGCTTATTACGGCGGAGTAATAACCTCAACGATTATCAACGCGAAGCTTTAGAAACGGCAGGTGCAGAAGCCGATCGCACCATCAAATTGCTTCAAGATTTATTGGATTTAGCACGGGCAGATAGTGGTTATACTCGCTATCATTTAGAACCATTACTATTGAATGAACTGGTGTCAGAAGTAGCCGATCTGAATAAAAGTTTGGGCGATCGATCTATTCGAGTTGATGCCAAAGAAAATGTTGAAGCAGTTGTCGATCGCGATCGATTGAAACAGGTATTAATTAATCTCTTGGATAATGCGATTAAATATTCAGGAGTAGAACAACCGATCGATTTGACGATCGAACGGATCGATAAACAGGCAGTAATTCGGGTACGCGATCGCGGGATTGGTATTCCCCTGCAAGATCTGGGGCGGATTTTTGAACGCTTTTATCGAGTTGATGAAGATCGCGCCCGCACGACTGGCGGACATGGCTTGGGGCTAGCGATCGCCAAAACCTTGGTAGAAGGAATGGGTGGTAAAATTACGGTG
Organism: Chamaesiphon sp. VAR_48_metabat_135_sub; assembly: GCF_031418915.1. NCBI lineage: Bacteria > Bacillati > Cyanobacteriota > Cyanophyceae > Gomontiellales > Chamaesiphonaceae > Chamaesiphon > Chamaesiphon sp. VAR_48_metabat_135_sub. Next base: position 7,986 of record NZ_JANOJV010000117.1, read on the forward strand.
CGATCGACAGTCGGTGAAGGCAGCGAATTTTCGCTCATCTTCCCGAAATAACAGAGAATATTAACGATCGAAAGATCGATTGTTTTGGAGAGCATAAATCGTGGTAGATCGAGTGTTAGTTGAATTGATGATAATCGCGATTGACAGGCTTCAGGCGGAAATCTTAGAACGTGAAAAATCACAGCAAATCCTCAGATCGATCGTCGAAGGTACGGTTTCAGTGACTGGTAAAGATTTCTTTCGATCGCTAGTCCGTTCCTTGGCGCAAGCTCTAGGAGTACGCTACGCCTTTATCAGCGAATGTCTGGATACGCCACCCACCCGCGTTCGCAGTTTTGCATTTTGGCAAGGAAATGAATTTGGCGAAGAGTTTGAATACGATTTACAGGGCACACCCTGCGAAAGAATTATCGGTAGTAACAGCTATCAATGCTTTCCCACTCAGATTCAAACCCTATTTCCTGAGGAAAAAGATGAATTTGAGGCAATGGAAGCACAAAGCTATGCCGGAATCCCATTACTAACTTCGACGGGCGAATTATTGGGGCATCTAGCAGTTCTAGATGATAAGTCGATGGAGACAACTGAGCGCAATCAGGCAATTTTGGAAATTTTTGCAGCAAGAGCGGCGGCAGAAATGGAACGTTTGCAAATCGAAAAAGCGTTGGTCAGACTAGCCGAAATTGGCGAATTAGCAGCCACGATCGTCCATGAGGTACGAAATCCTCTAACGACGATTATGATGGGCTTAAACGCCTTTAAAAAGCTGCAACTTACCGATCGATTTCAAGAATATCTGAACCTATCTTTAGATGAAGCCGATCGCTTGGAACGCTTACTGAGTCAGATTTTACTCTATTCTCGACCCCAAACACTCGATCGATCTAAGATCGAGCTAAACAGCTTCATTGTCGAAACGTTAAATATCTTGCAAACTATCCCTGTAGCTGCGGGAAAACATCTAAATTTTAGTGCGAATAATTCACCCGTAAATATTTTAGCCGATCGAGATAAATTGAAGCAGGTATTAATTAACTTAGTCACCAATGCTTGTGAAGCAGTAAGCACAGGTGATGCGATCTCAATTAGCCTCCAACAGAGTAAAAATCGGCGAATTTGCATCCAAATTCATAATGGTGGTGTGCCGATTCCTGTTGACATTTTACCACAACTAACTAAGCCTTTTTTCACAACTAAAGCCAGTGGCACCGGATTGGGTTTAGCGATCGTCAAGCGCATTGTCGAAGCTCACGATGGCGAGTTGGGGATTGAGTCGGGAGAGGGGGGTTCGATCGTCACAGTCCAATTGCCACTGGTGGCGTATATTTGGTGAATCAACCCTGTACAATGTCTGAAACCAGTGTTGTTAAAAGTACTCACCCTTCGAGATCTCCTAATTTCCCCTGAAATCCTTTATTATGGGCATTAATACAAAACTTGTCGGAATAAAAATGATTTATCATCGACAAGACATTTTGTCAATTTAGTGGTATACACTATCCCGATTGAATGTTATTTTCTTTCCGAGCATTAGTTCAGGCATGACCATTAAAATAATCGATCTATTTGCTGGCATCGGCGGCATCAGACTTGGGTTTGAAGCTCATGGGTGTGAGTGTGTCTTTTCTTCTGAATGGGATGCTGATGCACAAAAAATGTATGAAGCTAACTATGGAGATCGACCTCATGGGGATATTACCCAAATTATGCCTGAAGATATTCCCGATCATGACATCTTACTTGGGGGCTTTCCTTGTCAGCCTTTTAGTATTATCGGAAAATCTCTTGGGTTTGCTGATACAAGAGGAACCTTGTTTTTCAATATAGAAGAAATTCTCACAGTAAAGAAGCCCTATGCCTTCATGCTAGAGAATGTTAAACAGCTTAGATCTCACGATCGAGGTCAGACTTTACTTGTGATCCAAGAAAAGCTTGAAGCATTAGGCTATTTCGTTCATCTGAAAGTTTTAAATGCCTTGGATTTTGGTCTGCCACAGAAAAGAGAGCGGATAATTATTGTTGGCTTTAAAGAGAATATAAAATTCAGTTTTCCTACTCCGTTAGGGTACCATCAAACATTATCACAAATTTTAGAATCCGATGATGCGATCGATCCATCATACTTTGCAGCCGAAAAGATCGTATCTAATCGCTTAGAAAAAGTAAAAAAAGCATACTTAATTCCATCTATTTGGCATGAAAACAAGGGTGGGAATATATCTGCCTTACCCTATTCCTGTGCATTAAGAGCAGGTGCCTCTTATAACTATCTTTTGGTGAATGGCAAAAGGCGTTTAACTTCCAGGGAAATGCTGAGATTACAAGGCTTTCCAGATAACTTTAAAATTGTTGTTAGCTATCAGGCAATGAGAAAACTAACTGGAAATAGTGTGGCAGTACCAGTCATCAAAGCTGTTGCTGCTAAAATGATAGAGGCAATTCAGAACCGCCAGCTAATCAAGATAAATAGAGAGCATAAACAACTAAGCATTTTAGAAGCGATCGAAGTATGAATTTGGAAGAAGCAAAAGCTGCCTTAGATAGGATTATAAAAATAAGTCGAGTGCATTTATATAAGCCTATCCAGATTGCCGAAATACTCCATCGAGATCGAGTCAATCAAGACATAGACTTAACAAATATTAATACATATCGGAATACATCTAAAGCTTGGCGAGATCTAATAACTGATCGTTTTGTTGGTCGAAGTAGCTCATCCTCGGCAGAGTATCAAGAAGTCCTTTTTACTAAAGCTATGCCACCTCAGACTTTGGCAATTTTGGGTGAAGAGAATAGATTAAAAGGTGGAATTATTGAAGCATATATTTATCGCCGATTTGCAGAACGATTTACTCAACTGTCATCCGCATTACAATATTACGATCGCCACGATTTGACAAATTTTGAAGTTCAAGACTTTATCAATCTGTTCTGGAATGAGCCAGGGCTGCGTAGGAGTATTGATAAAGTTTATGAAATAATAGTCTATTCGTTGTTTTCGATCTTAGTTGAGGCTCTAGAAGTTACTATTACCATCAGTATCAATCGAGATAAGGTGGGTTTATTAGAAGAATTTGCAGATTTTGCTGAAATGGTTATTGGTCTTACTCCAGACAGGCACTTATTAAATTTACCAGCTAGGATTTACAGAGTTGGCGTAACAAATGCTGCGGATCGTGGATTAGATATGTATGCCAACTTTGGGATGGCGATCCAAATTAAGCACCTTTCATTAACCCCCGAATTAGCAGAAAATATTGTCGGTTCAGTAACCGCAGATAGGATCGTAATTGTATGCCGAGACAGCGAACAAGCCTTAATTGTGTCATTGCTCAATCAAATTGGCTGGAAAGCTAAAATACAGAGTATCATTACTGAAAGCGATCTCACAAAATGGTATGAGAAAGCTTTGCGCGGCTCATTCGCTATAGATATTGGTAATCGAGTTTTGCTAACTTTAAAAGAGCAAATTATTGCTGAATTCCCTGCTTCCGACAATAAGGACTTTGCTGAGTTTTATGAGGGTCGTAACTATAATTTATTAACAGACGATCTTTGGATTTAGTCGGATCTAATTTCGATCGATATACTACTCCCGCAAAGAATAACCGACACCGCGTGCAGTATGAATCAATCGTTTCTCACTGTCCTGCTCTAACTTCAACCGCAGATAGCGAACGTAGACCTCAATAATATTTGAGTCTCCCAGAAAATCATAACCCCAAATATTTTCGAGGATTTGATCTCTGGTAAATACCTGACGCGGATGACTCATTAGGTATTGCAGCAGATCGAACTCTTTGGCGGTTAGATCGATCGATCTTTGCCCCCGATGGACTTCACGAGTACGGCGATTGAGGCTCAAATCCTCAAACTGCAACATATCTGTATCCGGATCTTGCGTGCGCCGCAGATGAGCGCGGATTCTGGCTAATAGCTCCTCAATGCTAAACGGTTTGACCAAATAATCATCGGCTCCAGCATCTAAACCTGTTACTCGATCTCCCACTTCATCTTTAGCCGTCAGCAAAATCACCGGAATCTTAATTCCCGTCGATCGCAGTCGCCGACAAAGTTCTACCCCAGTCAGCCCTGGCATCATCCAATCGAGAATCGCTAAATCTGGCTCTGACTCTCGCGCCAAGGATAATCCCGACATCCCATCATGTGCCACACTGACGCGATAACCTTCACTTTGCAATTCCAATTCGATAAATCGGGCGAGTTTGATTTCATCTTCAACCAGCAGGATATGTTGTGCTGTCATCTGTTTTTTCCTCAATCGCGTGCGTGGTGCCCATTCCCTAATTATCCGTGCTTGGGCGGTTATTTGGGCATTTTCAGATCTGGAGCTGACTGAACAGTGCAGGGCTTTTTGTCACATTGCTGCTCGTAGAGTTTTTGGACATGGGGCTTCTGCCAGACAGGGGGAATTTCTAGGAGTGACTTAGCTCCAGTAAAAGCTTGCCCGACGAACAGGAGCAATGCGATCGAATTTAAAACAATATGAATATTTCGCCACCGATGAGTACGATCCTGATAGATCTCTCTAACGATCGCTAGAGAAAAAATCATCAGTAGTGCCGCAACAATCCCGTAATAGTAATGAGAA
>NZ_JANOJV010000118.1:0-11919 GCF_031418915.1 Chamaesiphon sp. VAR_48_metabat_135_sub
AAGATAGATATCACTGACCTGATGTTGTCCGGTCGCTACTACCAATTCTTGAATTTGGTCTTCCCCAAATACGGCACCAATGCGGTGTTGCTCCGCAATAATTATTTGCTTTGGCATTCAATTTCCTCGAAAATTAGCAGCCCATTCGGTCGCCTAGAATCGACAGGTGCCGAGCATCGCTGGTATAATGTAATATAATGTATGAAAGTAGCTAACTGGTTTGAACTTATTAGAGACTGGCGGCACGAACCGAAATATTCACTTGTTCCTGGGGATACTTAACGATCGATTCGAGCGTGCAATCGGTGGCTAGATGGTTGACATCTATCTGCGTCGTTGAGTGCTAAATGAGGCACTTACGCTAAGGATTTAGATGCATAGCTCCCGATGGTCAGGTTCAATGCTGGGATAACTGAGATCCTAGATCCTACTTCACCACATTAGCTGCTACACTTTAGTGCAACCGCAGTTGTGGCAAAACACGATCGGAAATAGGTCATCGATGCTCTAGAAGCAGCGGCACATACTAACGCTAACGCCAGTTAGTTGCCACTGAAATTTGGACTGACGGCCCGAGCTTTTCGATCTCGATCTACTGATTTCCTTTGAATCCCGCACCCCGGCAACTCGATGGTCAAAGACCCACTTGCTCTGAAGCAGAATTCACCCAAATATCATCTCCGAATAAATCCGTAGAAATTGGGCTTACCTCTTACAGATGATTGCCCAGGGAGTGATGTCAACTCTCAAGAGAGTTGTGTCGGTAGCTGCCTACAATAGGGCGGACTGGCGCGATCTTCCAATCCTCACTAGATCCATTGCACTTAGTAATTAGCTACAAGGATGGTGGTATGTCCAGAATCCACGAAAATTTTGTCCAGTAGACGATCGCTTCGGAGTTTGGATTACCGAAAGTATTGGGAAGATTGGTTGAGTTTGTTCTTCCTTGAGGCGATCGCTCTTGGTTATCTTCGATTATACCTGCAAATTGTCATTTGGATTTTGGATTTTGGATTATTCCCACGATCGAGAATCGTCGCTTGCAACCAGTTATTGCTGTTACGATCTCAAAGCTAACTTCCGCAGACTTTGAATCGTCTCGATCGTGGCCGTTGCGACTCGATCGATTTCCGCTACTGTATTATTGTGCCCAATTCCGAACCTAAGTGCAGCATATGCGAGAGATTCGGATCGTCCTAGTGCCTGCAAGACGTGGGAAGGGGCGATTTTGGCCGAACTACAAGCGGCTCCCGAGGAGAGGGCGACAGTGGGACGCAAACCCAGTAGGAGCGCAGTTCCATCGACTCCAGCCACACTAATATTTAGATTCCCCGCTAGTCGTTGGGTGGGATGTCCGTTGAGATAAATACCGTCGATCGAACTCAGTTGCGACCACAACCTCTCGCGTAATTCGGTCAATTTAGCTGTGGTATTGTCGAGATCTGCCAGGGCGATTTCTACCGCTTTAGCAAAGCCGACGATCTGCGGTGGATATAGTGTACCCGATCGCCTTCCCCGTTCGTGTCCGCCACCATGCAATTGCGGTGATAATTTCACGCGCGGATGCTGGCGGCGGACGTATAGTGCGCCAATCCCTTTTGGCCCATATACTTTATGAGCGGTGAGTGACATCAGATCGATATTTAATAAGTTAACATCTAAGGGAATTTTACCGACCGCTTGAGCGGCATCGGTATGAAATAAAACTTCTCGTTCTCGACATAATTTACCGATTTCAGTAAGTGGTTGGATCGTACCAATTTCATTATTTGCTGCCATAATTGATACTAAAATTGTATCAGTACGAAAGGCATTTTTTAGTCGAATAAGATCGACTAAACCATCCGGTTTTACAGGTAAATAAGTAACTGAAAATCCCAGTGATTCTAAATATTGACAAGGATCTAACACCGCATTATGTTCGGTATTCAGAGTAATAATATGTTGCCCTTTCGATAAATATGCTTCGGCAATTCCTTTGAGCGCGAGATTATTTGCTTCCGTTGCACCACTGGTAAACACAATTTCTTCGGCACTCGCACCGATGGCTGCGGCGATAGTTTCTCTTGCTCCAGTCACAGCAGCTTCTGCCGCCCAACCATACTGATGGGTGGTACTAGTCGGATTGCCAAAATGTTCGGTAAAATATGGCAACATCGCCGCCAAAACGCGCGGATCTACCGGAGTTGTCGCATGATGATCCAGGTAAATTGGTAGGTGTCGATCTGTTGACATGTGATGGTGAGGTTTGAAGATGTGGATCGATCGAGTTTTGTTTGAGTTGCTGCGTAGACCTTACCCACCCCGCCCTACGGGCACCCCTCCGAGGAGGGGATTTTCATGGCAAGGAGCACTGGTGTAAACCAGTCCAAAACGCAGTCTGGCAAACCCATATATACACAGTAGGCTTAATGACTAGGGTATAAAATCCCCTCCTCGGAGGGGTGCCCAAAGGGCGGGGTGGGTAGATCTCGGCAACTCAACTAGAATTAATGGATGTCGGATCGATCATCTCAAGCATCGATATTGCAATACTTCGATCTTACTGGAATCTCCTACAGCCAACAATACCAAAAAGACACCATAATTACCTATGGTGTCTTTCAAATTGACATATCAATTAGCTAAACATGCCTAAGCTCTATGCTTTGGTGCTAGATTTGAGGTTCTTTTTCATGCGTAATGCTGCGAAACCACCAACGAGGGTACCAACGATAGTGAAAGGTTCGGGAACATCAGTAGAAGGAGGCAGAGATCCCTGTGCTACATTAGCATAGCGAATTCGACCACCACCATAGAGAAGCTCGCCTAAACCATCGCCCCAGAACTGTACTGTGCTAAACGTACCAGTATCATCGATCGCACCAGTAAATGCCTCATATACGCCATTGTATTGCACATCGCCAACTACCGTCGATGTTCCGACTTTGATGGCAGGACCGTTGTTAAAAGACATATACAGAGATGAAGGCTGACAACAAGTTCCCCAGTCGCCCACTTCAAAACCTAAGGCGTTGATTGCACTATTAAAGCTGAATTGGATGCCACTAGTACGGGAGGCTTGAACATCAGTGGAGGAAGGATTGATGTTGAAGACCTGACCATTCAGAGTGCCATAGGAGTCTGGATTCAAGGTAGCACCGTTAATTCGGCTAATTGAGTAGGCACCACGATTGATGCTTGGGCCAGCAGTTAGACCTGTCAAAGCGTCTATAACTACAGTGCCGCCAGCTCCGGTTACGAGTGAGTCAAACTGGTTAGCTCCAGTAGATGTACTATTGAAGAAAGTTGCTACTGTTGCTTGCGCTGGAGCGAAAGATCCGCTAGCTACGAGACCAGTGAAGGCAACACCTGTTGTCAAGACTAAAGATTTAAAATTCATAATCGGGTTTCTGTTGTTGTGGTAGGATACGTTAATCTTGCTCGATCTGTTTCACTTATCTGGCAGTAGAAAACCGTGTTTTTTGGTATCAATTCCACTGAAAGATTTAGCTCGACAAATACAAGCTATTCCCTGAGCGAATGAAGATGTAAAAGTATCTTCGCATTTTTAATATACTCAGTCTATCTGAATTGCTAATATTAGCAAGCCCTATTTCTACCCATATATTGTTCGTTAGCAAGAAATTTAGGCTCGATCGATCGATATTTGTGCCATTTTTTATACATCTTTAATATATTCTTACAGCTCTAAAATCTATAAAATTGTTCGTATTTCTTACATTAGCAAGAGAATGTATTTATTTACTTACTACACTTAGAGTACTTTTCTATACTAAAAAAAAATCCGTATTAATTACAGTAAAAACTTCATAAATCGGGATTCGGGATTCGGGAATTGGAAACACAAAAAAAGACACCATAATTACTTATGGTACCTTTCAAACTAGAACATCAACTACCCATATGTCTAAGCTCTACGCTTTGGTGCTAGATTTGAGGTTGTTTCTCATGCGTAATGCTGCGGAACCACCAACAAGAGTACCGATGATGGTGAAAGGTTCGGGTACATCAGTAGAACCAGTCGGCGGAACTACTTGTGCTAAAGTACCAACTGTTAAATCATCGAATCCGAAGAAATCAACACCTGGTTGTGTATTACCGAATGTCATGCTAGTAAAAGTCTCACCAGCATTATCAGCAATCAATCCATAATAGAGTAAGGAGCCATTGGGAGCACCAAGAGGATTAGGTCCAAAGGTGTGTGGCACTGTTAAAGTGCTACCATTGCTGAGACCCAGGGTCAATTGTCCATCAAAGTCGCCAAGATCGGTGCCATAAAAACCGAAAGCCGCAACAGCAGTGTTGAAATTGATGGTGAAAGTACCACTACCAACTTCATAGTACTGAGTACTAGAAACTGGGAAACGTCCTACTGAACTTGAACCCGATCCTACAGCACCTGTTGTAGATACCATGTTACCTGTAATACCAGTAGCTCCAAAAGTAGCATTTACACCAGTAGCTCCAGTCGTGAAACCTTCAAAATTTTCAGTACCAATTGTAGTAAGACGAGCGAGAAACTCAGCTTCTTTGGCAACCGAGTTGGTGCGAATACCAGTAGTTATAGATCCTAAGTCCTGACCGAAATAGGTGGTGAAAGCTTGAGCTGGAGCGACAGATCCGCTAGCTACAATACCAGTTATGGAAATACTTGTTGTTAAGACTAAAGATTTGAAATTCATCATTGAGATTCCTATTGTTTTGGTAAAATGCATGGAATTTGCTCGATCTGTTTTGCTTGTGTGTCGTAAAACCGTGATTTTTAATGATCGATATCACTGACATGGCAAGCAGAACAAATACAAGTCCTTACCCAAATCAAATCGGGTAACCGAAGATGAAATATCTTCATGTTCTCAGAATGCCCAGACTAAATTGCTTTCTAACACTAATATCAAGATTGGTATCTGCAAACCATCGATTTAGACTCGATTCATCCATATTTTTTAGTATATTTTTACACATGCAAAATATAGATCTCATTTGTCTCAATCGATGGTTTCCTGGGTATTTGCTATGTCAGGAAGGGAGATAGATGATTCGGCTTATATTTTAGTATGTGTTTTTATACCTACAAAAGATCGGTATTGAGTCGATCGAAAATTTTACACTCACTTTTCGGTACTCTCATCGGTTGAGCAGCGAGAATCGATTTAATCGATGACGTGAATTGGGCCGTGGGTGCTAGCACTAAAAAATTGGCGCACTAGGGGATTGTCCGTGGTATCGATTTCATGGGTTTTACCATCCCATTGCACCTTACCCTGATAGAGAAAGACGATTCGATCGGTCGTGCGGCGGATGGTACTATCTTGGTGAGTAACCATCACGTAAGTGCTGCAACCGCCTTCGGCTTGCTGTAGGTCTCTGACTAAATCTTCAATGACGGTAGACGCGATCGGGTCTAAACCTGCTGTTGGTTCATCGTATAATAATACTTCGGGATTATCTTCAGGACGTTCGGGATTGGACATAATGGCTCTTGCAAAGCTGACCCGTTTGCGCATTCCCCCCGATAATTGCGCGGGATATCGATCGGATACACCCGCCATCCCGACTAATCCTAACTTAGCTTCGACCAATTCTCGAATGTGTTTGCGAGAAATGCGGGACTGTTGAAATAATCGGAAGCCAACATTTTCCTCGACGGTGAGCGAGTCGAATAACGCTGCTTGTTGAAAGACCATCCCAATATAAATCGGGTCGTTACCATCTTCAATCAATCCACGCCGCAATTGTCCGCGAATATAAATTTCGCCCTCATCTGGTGCGAGCAATCCCGCCACAATCCGCAGAATCGTCGATTTACCCGTTCCAGATGGTCCAATAATTCCCAAACCTTCACCAGGGTAGATATCCAAATCCATCCCATCTAAAATCACGCTCTTACCAAAAGCTTTAGAGACTCCGCGTAGTTGAATGATTGGTTCCATCAAGAAGTGAATGGTGAATGTTGAATGGTGAAGTTTCTAGACAGGAATTGAGATCCCTATGAACCAGAATTATCGAATTATTTTTTGATGTAGACGTTACTGGTGGATAGTGGATAGTCACCATCCACTATCCACTATCCACCATCCACCATCCACTAATCTACCGAATTATACTTTTGGGTGAATATACCACCAATAGCTGAAATCGCCGCTAGGCATAATAATACGGTGGGGACACCTAAAGCAGTTTCAGCTAGTCCAGTCAGTGCTAGCGGGAGACTGAGGGCGATGTTAATGGCATTATTCTGGAGTCCGAATACTTTACCGCGCATCTCTTCTGGTGTTTCGCTTTGGATAGTAGTTTGAGTAGGAATAGCGACACTCGCACTAAATACACCCATACCGACCAAGCATAATAGACTCAACCAGAGCGATTGGGAAAATGATAACCCAACTAAAGATGCCGCCACCCCTAACAAACCATACAAGCTCAATTGAGCGCGGGAAAGCTTTCGATCGATATAATTCAATCCTACCGCACCTAAGCCCATCCCAACCCCACCAGCAGCTAGCAGAAATCCAAATTGGGAAGCTTTGATTTCGGGTAGTAATTCTGCCATCCGCACTGCAACTACTGTCATCGAAGCAATAACGGAGTTTAATATGACTAACTTAATCAGTGCTCCTTTGAGCTGCTGATGTTCTCCGAGATAACGGACACCATCGCGAAGATCGGCTAGAACATGCGGCTCATCTCCTGTGGGGATCTGTTTAGTTTCTCCCGTTCGCATCACAATTAGTAGAATACCTGCAAGTGCATAGCTAGCTCCAACTAATAATTCTTTGCCGATATTCACGCCCAAACCAATACTTGCGCCCAGACTATCTGCAAGAGCCAAAATGGGTTCGCCGATGGCAAATCCCACAATCAGCGAACCCATTGCGGTCGTAGTATAGAGCGAATTTGCCGAAAGTAAATTCGGCTTATCAACAATCATCGAGATTGCCGCTTGTTCTGCGGGCGAGAAAAATTGTGTCAGAGTAGACACCAAAAAAGAGACAATCAGGAGAATCTCAAAACCCAATGGTAAGTTTGCGACTACTTGCCCCTTTGTCAACCACAACAAAAACGGCACAGAGAGTACTAAAACACCCCGTAGCAGGTTAGTAATGACTAGAACCTCTTTTTTGTGCCATCGATCGACAAACACCCCTGCGAGGGAGCCAAATAATACTGCTGGAATCGTACTTGCCATCATGATCGCCGATACCCAACCACTAATACTCTGATTTTCCGATTGAAATTGACTCTCGATAATGGCAATCATCAACACCAGATAGACTTTATCCGCCAATTGAGAGAAAATCTGTCCGCTCCAAAGGGTGACAAAGTTCCGATTTTGGAGCACGGCAAAAAATCCTGGTTCGGGAGCTGAACTTGCCGCTACCGTCTCTGGTCGCACAGTAGCATCCCCTTTTCCCGTGACCAGATCTACCTGCGATTCCGAACTAGCTTCACTAGTTGTGGGAACATCGGTGAATTCATTTTCTGGTGCTTTGTCAAAATCAGATAGTCGCATTGAGTAATGTGGTAGGGCTGTGATAACCGCTGGAATTAACGTTAAAACACGATTGGGGAAATATCCTCTATTTTAGAGCGATTGGTGTAGGCTCAACAGACAAATACTGGCTAGCTACTTAATTGAACGCTAGCTTTTGAATTCCTTAATTCGATCGTCCCAACCCATGTTAAACGAAAAATTAGTCTCTGGTGATGGTAGAAGCCGCACATCTATTTAGGTTGACCGATATCTACTAAGATCCGAACTAGAAGACAAATGGTCTCCCAGTCCCCTTTCTACAAATCGATTAATGCTGCCGATCGAATCTGAATATTTAGATGATAATGAATGTACTGGCGCAAAATCCGTTCGATCCGCCGCCATACATTGGCTAACTCGATATCGGAGATTGTTTCGAGGCTAAACTTATCGATGACTAAATCTAATTTTTCGAGACTAGGATCGGATAGGTGTTGAAATAAGAGTAAATCTAGCGCAGTCAGCCGATAATTGACCATAACGCTAGGATCGTCAGTTGCTGCGGCTAATTCTATCGTGCTGCCAGATTCTGTACTAAAGCCAATTTGCCAGTTGAGGATGGTAAAATCAGGCTCGATCGACTGCTTGGTAATGCAACAATTATGTACCTGAGGGGCAATTCCACCGAGAGCTAACAGGTGAAAGATTCCTTGACACAGATGGGCGATCGATCCGGTATTATCTCCTTTATCGAGAGCATTTAATCGCCCTAGATGCAGCATCAGTAGTTCGTACAATTCTTCCTGAGGATGTTCTCGCAAGGCTTGAGCTAAAACGATTTCGGCTAGGTATTGACTGGCGGCTAATTTACCTAAATCCCCAGTCAATCGCCCATAGGTAGTCACCGTCTCGGCTTGAGTAATCTTATCAAGCGATCGACCTTTGGCAATCAGTAAATTATTTACTACAAATAGGGCACTACGTCCACCCAAACTAGAATTCGGTTTTCTTGCGCCTGGGACGATCGCTTTAATTAAACCATGTTCGCGGGTGAGAATGGTCAACAATCGATCGTTTTCACCGATGGGAATAGCTTTGAGATTGATTCCTGTCGTTTTATATGTTCCACTCATTAATTAACGTCAGTTCAGATTAAGGATATTGGCTCCGCTCTGATACTGCTTCTAGCGAAAGAGCACCAACAGTCTCGAACACTCGATTTACGTAGCATCGCTGATGAATAGTCAGGCAAAACTTAATTATAATAGAAGCCTGTAATATTTCTCACTAACGGCATCGTTAAGCGATCTTAGGCAATATTTCGATCGTCGTTAGTTTATGACTCTCCATATAAATAAAATTACTATGACCAGTCCTTTCCTCGCACGTCTCCACAGTCCTGAACGTCCTGTCATCGTCTTTGACGGCGCAATGGGTACCAATCTTCAAGTCCAAAACCTCACCGCTGAGGACTTTGGCGGTGCTGAATATGAGGGCTGTAATGAATATCTTGTCCATACGAAACCCGAAGCAGTAGCCATCGTACATCGGGATTTCTTATCTGCTGGTGCGGATGTAATCGAGACGGATACTTTTGGCGGTACTTATCAAACGCTGGCAGAATATGGATTAGAAGACAAGGTTTATTATCTCAATAAGACGGCTGCTGAACTGGCGAAAAAATGTACGGCGGAATTTTCGACACCTGAAAAGCCGCGCTTTGTAGCCGGATCGATCGGTCCTGGTACTAAGTTACCTTCGATCGGGCATATTAGTTATGAAGAGCTAGAGCAAGCATACACCGAACAGGCTACGGGCTTGTATGACGGTGGTGTGGATCTATTTCTGATTGAGACTTGTATGGACGTGCTGCAAATTAAAGCAGCAATCAATGGACTTGAGGTGGTTTTTAAAAATAAAGGGGCTAGAATCCCCATTATGGTGTCGGCGACATTTGAAAATCCCCAGGCGACGATGTTGTCTGGTAGTGATATTGCAACACTATTAACGGCATTACAACCATTCCCGATCGATATTCTAGGTCTAAATTGCGCGACTGGGCCAGATTTAATGGCTCCCCATATTAAGCACCTCTGTGAACAATCGCCATTCGTGGTTTCTTGTGTGCCAAATGCGGGTTTACCTGAAAATATCGGCGGACACGCTCACTATAAATTAACGCCCGTCGAACTCAAATTGGCGATGTATAAGTTCGTCGAAGATTGGGGTGTGCAGGTGATTGGTGGTTGCTGTGGTACGCGCCCAGAACATATCAAAGCTTTAGCGGAAATTGGTTCGACTTTACAGGTAAAAGAACGGACTCCAGTATTTGAACCAGCGGCATCTTCGTTGATGTCAATCCAGCCTTATCATCAAGATAATTCGTTCCTAATTATCGGCGAACGCTTGAATGCTAGTGGCTCGAAAAAGTGTCGCGATTTATTAAATGAAGAGAATTGGGATGGTTTAGTTTCCCTGGCTAAATCTCAAGTCAAGGAAGGTGCCCACATTCTCGATGTCAACGTCGATTATGTCGGTCGCGATGGTGTCAAGGATATGCACGAAGTGGTTTCTCGCGTTGTTAATAACGTGAGCTTACCGCTGATGTTGGATTCCACTGAGTGGGAGAAAATGGAAGCCGGATTGAAAGTTGCGGGGGGTAAATGTTTAATGAACTCCACCAACTATGAAGATGGTGAGGAACGCTTCTATAAAGTATTGGAAATAGCCAAGAAATATGGGGCGGGAATAGTCATTGGGACGATCGATGAAGAAGGGATGGCACGGACTGCCGAGCGGAAATTTGCGATCGCCCAACGAGCATATCGAGCGGCGGTAGAATATGGAATTCCTGCCTACGAAGTCTTCTTCGATCCTTTAGCACTGCCAATTTCCACCGGAATCGAGGAAGATCGGGAGAATGGTAAAGCCACCGTCGAATCAATTAAGATGATTCGCGAAAACCTGCCCCAATGTCACGTTCTATTAGGACTATCAAATATTTCCTTCGGCTTAAATCCCGCCGCACGTCAAGTATTGAACTCGATGTTCCTGCATGAGTGTATGAATGCGGGGATGGATGCCGCGATCGTTAGCCCAAATAAAATCTTACCACTGGCTAAAATCACCCCCGAACATCAAGAGATCTGTCGGAATCTGATTTACGATCGCCGTCAATTTGATGGTGATATTTGCACCTACGATCCACTCGGTTTGCTCACCACCATGTTTGAAGGGGTGAGTACCAAACGGGATAAAGCCGAGGATGATAAACTCCCGCTCGAAGAGAAACTTACTCGCCATATTATCGACGGCGAACGGGTGGGATTGGAAGCGAATCTGATGAAAGCGATCGAGAAATATCCACCCCTCGATGTGATCAATACTTATCTCCTCAATGGGATGAAAGTTGTCGGTGAACTATTCGGTTCGGGACAAATGCAATTACCCTTCGTCTTGCAATCCGCCGAAACGATGAAAGCTGCCGTAGCTTTGCTCGAACCCCACATGGATAAAGCCGATGCGGGTACGAGTAATTCCAAGGGTAAATTCGTAATTGCCACCGTCAAAGGCGACGTACATGATATCGGTAAAAACCTCGTCGATATCATCCTCACCAACAATGGTTACGAGGTCGTCAATATGGGGATCAAACAATCGGTAGAAGCGATCGTTCAAGCCTACGAAACCCACAAACCCGACTGTATCGCCATGAGCGGATTGCTGGTAAAATCTACCGCCTTCATGAAAGAAAACCTCGAAGTTTTCAACGAAAAAGGCATCACCATCCCCATCATCCTCGGCGGTGCTGCCCTCACACCCAAATTTGTCTACAAAGACTGCCAACAGGCTTATAACGGACAGGTAATCTACGGTAAGGATGCTTTTGCCGACTTGAACTTTATGGATGCCCTGATGCCTGCTAAACAGGGCAACAAGTGGGACGACACCCACGGTTTCCTCGACGATGATGGCAACCCAATTAAAGTCGCCGTCGAAGATGAAGAACCCAAACAGCAGACTGAAGAAAGTAAAGAGCCAGCGGTAATCGATACTGTGCGATCGGAAGCGGTACCATTAGATATCGATCGACCAACACCACCATTCTGGGGTACCAAAATCCTCAAAGATGAGATCGCCCTCGAAGATCTATTCTGGCACATGGATCTCCAAGCCCTCATCGCCGGACAATGGCAATTCCGTAAACCCAAAGAGCAATCCCGCGAAGAATACGACGCATTCCTCGCTGAGAAAGTCCACCCGATCCTCGCCGAATGGAAAGCCAAAATCCTCACAGGCGAATGGCTAGAACCCCAACTGATCTACGGCTACTTCCCCTGTACCGCCGAAGGTAACTCCGTCCACGTCTACGATCCCAGCGTCATCGAGCAAGGCTTAACCCCCCAAACAGCCACCCCCGTAGTCACCTGGACATTCCCCCG
>NZ_JANOJV010000119.1:0-2736 GCF_031418915.1 Chamaesiphon sp. VAR_48_metabat_135_sub
TATCCAGAATTCGCTCGTTTTCTAGTGGAGCAAGGCATCGACTCGATTAGCCTCAATCCCGATTCAGTGATTAAAACTCGATTGGAAATTGCCCAAGTCGAAGCCAATATGTAACTGAATTTTTATGAAAAAGATAATTATTATCTCATGGGTATATGCGGGGTTTTTAGTAGCGATACCCTTTGAGGCAAATGGACTGAATTCACAAACAGTTACCCAAAACTTGCTTGACAAAACAAATTTACGAGTAGCCCAAAGTCGTCCTACTTACCAACGTGGCTACACCGTTCATTACCGCAGTCCCCGCGACCGCCGATGGACTTTAGAAGGTTTCCATGCCGAGCGTCGCGATGCCCAGCGTGCTGCCCGTAGATTGGAGCGGAGTGGTTTTAAAACCCAAATTCGCTCGCGTGCAGTAGCCGAACGTCGTCGTGGTGGAGATCGCTAATTGCATTAAACAAACTAAGAATAGCGGAAGTTAATATGTTTAAGAAGATTTTGGCGGCAATAGATGGCTCGGAAATGAGCCATGATGTTTTTAAGACAGCACTCGATATTGCGAAGGCCGACAAAGCTAATTTGTTACTCCTGCATGTTCTATCTTTCGAGGAACAGAATAGTCTATCGATCCCGCTGCCGACTGGGTTGGAGTATTTTCAAGCTGCGGATGGTGACACGCTGCAAATATATCGAGAACAGTGGCAAACTTACGAACAACACAGTTTGAATCTATTAAAATCGCTGGCAGATCGATCTACGACTGAAGGCGTAATAACTGAATTTCACCAGATTGCTGGTGGCCCTGGTCGAAAAATCTGTGAATTTGCTCAGTCTGAGGATGTCGATCTCATTGTGATGGGACACAGGGGCATTTCTGCTCTTAATGAGTTGCTTTTGGGCAGCGTCAGTAATTATGTCCTCCATCATACGCCTTGTTCTGTATTAATGAGTAAATAAGATCGTGAATTTTCAGAGAGAATAATTATGCTGAATATCGATGAAATGAGTGGAAAGGAAATGCGTGAATTACTACACAAAGTAGGCTACGGTCATCTCGGCTTCATCTATGAAGGAAAACCCAACACGATCCCAATGCATTATTATCTCGAAGACTCAGATATTTATCTATTTACAACCGAAGGGATGAAGACTTATGGCATGGATGCGAATCCAGAAATCTGCTTACAGGTTGAAGAAGTACACGGATCGCTGCATTGGCGGAGCGTCATGGCGAAGGGTCGAGCCGAACGTCTGACAGATCGATCGGAAATCGAACGGGTTACGAAATTAATTAAAGAGCAAAATCCGACACTTACTCCTGCTATTAATCGAACTTGGATCGATGCTTGGGGACGTGCAGACGTAGTGGTCATTTATCGGATCTCTCACTATCAGATGAGCGGAAGAATGACTAATGGAGTCAACTCTCAGCAGGAAATAAAAATACCTCATGAGATCCACACATCTTCAACCTAATATCGACGATCTTCAGGAATGAGAATAGTGTGATGATGGCGATTCAACTTGCTAATATTGCTGAGGCAAAATGTTAATTAAACTGACTAATTTAGTTGTGGCAACAGACTTATGATTTCGCCAATCGTTCGGCTAGAATCTACAGATCGCGTTGGCGAAGCCTCTCGGAACGAGAATCCCGTGGCTGGCTTATCCGATCGAGACGCAATCGCTAACCTCAAGCGCGATGGCTACAATGAACTTCCCTCAACTCAGGCTCGGAGTCTATTATCGATCGCGTGGGAGAGTATTCAAGATCCGATCTTTTTGCTACTCGTCGGCGGTGGCATCATTTATTGGATTTTAGGCGACCTCCAAGAAGCCTTAATCTTACTGGGTTTCGTCGTCTTCCTGACGGCAATTAGCCTGTACCAAGAAGGTAAAACCGAACACGCGCTAGAAGCCTTGCGCGATCTTTCTAGTCCTCGTGCCTTGGCAATTCGAGATGGACAGCGCAAACGGATTGCGGGGCGAGAAGTGGTGCGAGACGATATTTTAATGCTAGCAGAAGGAGACAGAGTACCTGCGGATGCGATCGTCCTATCCTGCACCAATCTCTCCACCGATGAGTCGTTACTAACTGGAGAATCCCTACCCGTTCGCAAAATTGCGGCTGTGGGAGATGTACAGATGGCACGTCCTGGGGGCGACGAATTGCCATTTGTATACTCTGGAACGTTGGTGGTGCAGGGACAGGGGATCGTCAAGGTGCGATCGATCGGCACACAGACGGAGATGGGCAAGATTGGCAACGCTTTACAGAAAGTGCCGCCAGAAGTCACTCCTCTGCAACGAGAAATGAATCGACTGGTGAGTCGCTTATTTGGGATTGCCTTGGCATTATGTGTGGCAATTGTCATCATTTATGGAGCTACGACTGGAGATTGGCTCAAAGGAGTCCTCGCTGGGATTACATTAGCGATGGCAATCTTGCCGAATGAATTTCCCGTCGTCGTGACGATCTTTCTCGCCTTGGGAGCTTGGCGGATTTCGCAGAATCATGTTTTAGCCCGTCGCACTTCCGCTGTTGAAACAGTTGGTTCGGCAACGGTTTTGTGTGTAGATAAAACAGGGACGCTGACTCTAAATCAGATGGCTGTGCAACAGTTATTCGCCTACAACCATCCCGAAAACCCTCAGCCTTACGATTTGGGATTGCATTCACAAGCAGCCCTGCCTGAAGCAGTTCACGAACTAGTTGAATTCTGTATTCTTGCCAGC
>NZ_JANOJV010000120.1:0-9514 GCF_031418915.1 Chamaesiphon sp. VAR_48_metabat_135_sub
ATTGCCGAAGATATCGGTCGAATTGCCTGGAATAGTTTTCTCGCATTAGTACCACTAACTCTAAGTTTTTTTCTGTTTAATAAACCTCGATCGAGACTATTTTGCTGGAGTACTTATGTCTTGCTAGGTCTTAGTTTTGTCGTCGGACTCAAAAAATATGATAATGGAAATCTCCTCAAAGCTTTGGAAAGAATTGCAATGTCGCTGTGGGGCGTTAGATTAATTTTCATAGGAATTGCGATCGGCTTAATTATTATCTTAATGATTATCGATTTTAGATCTCGATTGCCACAAGAACGAAGTCGCTCGATTTTTTGGTGGATGGGGTTATTCTTGTTTGTTGCTATTCTACCGAATGCACCTTATATTTTAACAGATGTTATTCATTTCTATGATGCTGTCCGTTATCTTGATTCAGCCTGGGCAATCACTTTAGTTATCGTCCCGATTTACATTATATTTATTGGAGTTGGCTGGCTGGCTTATGTATTTTCGTTGATTAATATTGGCAGATATTTGAGTAGATTTAAGATCGATCGATATACGAACATCTCTGAATTAAGCTTACATTTATTATGTTCGACTGGTATTTACATTGGACGATTCATCAGGTTTAATAGCTGGAGTTTAGTCACGCAGCCAAAACAATTTCTCAGCATTTTACCAGGAGAATTAATTGGTAAGTTTCCCTTGGTAGTAATTTTATTGACATTCTTAATTATTACGGTTTTGTATACGATTTGCAAACCCATTGTCGAAAAGTTTCCAATCTATGCAGATCCATTTTCCTAACTGTATGGGGCAGGTAGGGGCAATGTCTTGTCTTGCTGCTTGATACGCTCCTACCTTTCTCCTGAAGGAAACAAGCGAATTCTATTGACCTGGGCGATCGATGTTGCTAAGATGATGCTTAGATTTGAACACTATTCCGATTCAAATACAGTAGATTCTATTTGAGAGGCAAGATCGTGACGATTGGGCAAGGAGTGAGCAAGTCGCTCGTGGGGATATTTATTGGTGCTGGGCTGAGTCTTGCTCTAGTTGCTTGTGGCAACGGTGGGAGTAGCAAACCAGGAGAAATGCAGAAAAAAGATGTCGAAATCACCCTCGCTGGTTATGCTGTGCCTAAACCCGCTCACGATCGCATTATTAAGAAATTCGTGGCAAAATGGCAGCAGGAGCACAACCAAAAAGTTACTTTCAAACAGACTTATGGGGGTTCTGGTTCTCAAACCCGTGCTGTGATTGATGGGCTACCTGCGGATGTGGTGCATTTAGCATTGGGCGGCGATGTCGATAAATTAGCCAAAGCTGCACTCGTTGCAGCAGATTGGGATAAAAAGTTGCCCAATCGAGGAATTGTCGCTCAGTCTGTGGTTGCAATTGTGACTCGTCAGGGAAACCCCAAAAAGATTAAATCTTTTGCAGATCTTGCCCGCCCTGATGTCAAATGGGTGACGGCTAATCCCAAAACATCTGGTGGCGCAAGGTGGAATTTTATGGCTTTGTGGCACGATGGGATAAAAGCTGGTGGAAATGAAGCCAAAGCAACAGAGTTTATTACTAAAGCTTTGAGAAATATTGTCGTACAGCCTAAAGATGCGCGAGAAGCGATGGATGCTTTTGTCAAGCAGGGGCAAGGTGACGCATTACTAAACTATGAAAACGAGATTCTCTTTGCTAAGGATAAAGGTCAAGCATTTGAATATACAGTACCAGATGTGAACGTCTCGATCGATACTCCAGTAGCGATTGTCGATAAAAATGTCAATAAACATGGCAATCGGGAAGTTGTGGAAGCCTTTGTCAAATATATGTTTACACCTGAAGCCCAAGCCGAATTTGTGCGGGTAGGTTATCGCCCTGGGGCTACAACCGCAGATCCGCGCTTCCCTAAGATTAAAACTTTGGGTACTGTGGCAGAATATGGTGGTTGGAATAACTTCCAGAAAAAATTCTTTGCTGATGGAGCCATCTACGACAAAATCGAAGCTGGGAAAAAATAACTATATTTATGACTAAGCATGAGGTAATTTAAAATGTCTAGCCTACCCTCGATCGAATCTCCGGAAAAAGTATTACACTCAATCGATATTAATATCCCGCCCCAACTGCATCAAGAACCCGTTCTAGCTACACTCATCAGTAATTACGATCTGATTGTCAATTTTAAAGCAGCAGTACTCGACAGAAAAGCTACAGGCGGTGGATGGTTTAACCTGAGTTTGGAGGGTTATCCCCAGGATATCGACAATGCTCTAAACTATCTACGGAACTTAGAAATAGCAATTTTCGATCGTAGTTCGGTACCAATTGTCAATCAGATTGATTCTCCTGCTGCTAAAACACAAGAGGAATCGCCAACATGAGCAATACGATCGATGCCCAGCTTATCAAATCCAAACCCGTTTGGAAACAGTGGTTCGATCGAGTCCGTAATTTATCATGGACTTGGCGGATTACGTGGTTTTATCTGAGTGCAATGCTATTTCTGCCGTTAGTGGCGATGTTTACCAAGGCTGGAAGTGTTGGCTGGGCTAAGTTTTGGGAGGTGGCGGCTAGTCCAATCGCCTTATCGACTTATGATGTTACTTTTACGACTTCGTTGATTACGGCGTTAATCAATGGTGTGTTTGGCACTACAATCGCGTGGGTATTAGTGCGGTATGATTTTCCTGGTAAAAAGATGATTGATGCCTCGATCGATCTACCATTCGCCCTACCAACTGCCGTTGCTGGTCTAACGTTGGCAACAGTCTATAGTGATAATGGCTGGATTGGGAGTTTACTCGCCCCATTTGGGATTAAAATCGCCTTCACGCGGTTGGGAGTGGGAATGGCGATGCTTTTTATATCGCTACCATTTATCGTCCGCACAGTTCAACCTGTACTGATGGAGATGGAGCGGGATATCGAGGAAGCCTCTTGGTGTTTGGGCGCATCGGATTGGCAAACTTTTCGTCAAGTAATTTTACCCCCATTATTGCCATCAATTTTGACAGGGATGGCTCTAGGATTTTCTCGTGCGGTGGGGGAATACGGTTCGACGGTAATTATCGCATCAAATACACCATTTAAAGATTTGATTGCACCTGTTTTAGTCTTCCAACGATTGGAGCAATACGACTATGAAGGCGCAACGATAATTGGCGTAGTTTTATTGATGATTTCGCTAGTCTTACTCCTAGGAATTAACATTTTACAAGCTTGGGGGCAGCGTTATGAAAACTAGTAATCCCACTACGGCATTGGCACGTCAGGGGCCAGACACAAAACAAATGAATTGGCTCCCAATTATCTTAATCGGACTATCGATCGGTTATATTAGCCTGATTATTTATATTCCGACGATTAATGTTTTTTATCAGGCATTTCACAAAGGTATCGCACCATTTTTAGAAAATTTTAGCCAACCAGATTTTCTCAATGCTGTCAGGGTGACACTATTACTCGCGTTAATTGTTGTACCAATTAATACGGTATTTGGTTTGTGTGCGGCTTGGTCGATCGCCAGACATAAATTCCCTGGACGCACGTTATTATTGAGTATCATCGATTTACCTTTGTCAATTTCTCCGGTAGTTGCAGGTTTAATGATCATGCTACTTTACGGTCGTCAAGGTTGGTTTGGTGGCTGGTTTCAAGACAGAGGTATCGACATTGTGTTTGCTTTACCAGGCATGGTTATCGCCACAGCTTTTGTCAGTATGCCATTCGTGGTGAGGGAAGTAATTCCCGTATTGGAAGAGGCTGGTGTAGATCAAGAAGAAGCAGCTAGAACTCTCGGTGCCAGCGATTGGCAGATTTTCTGGCGAGTGACGCTGCCGAATATTCGCTGGGGTTTAATGTATGGAATATTGTTAACAAATGCCCGCGCAATGGGCGAATTTGGGGCTGTATCTGTGGTATCTGGAAATGTAGCAAATACGACTCAAAGTTTACCGTTATTTGTCGAGGAAGCCTACAAGCAATATAATACCGAAGCCGCTTTTTCTGCCGCAGTTTTACTCGCCCTACTAGCAGCAGTAACGTTGGTTTTAAAAGAGATTTTAGAAAGCAAAACTAAAATCAAGGATAAGTCATAATTTAGAAATTTAAGTGAAATCAAGTAAATATTAATAATATGAAACCCTAGCTGGTGGGCACTGCCCACCCTACTATTCACTTTCAACTTTCAATTTTTAACTTATATATAATACATTGGACTGCTCTGCCGTTGAGTTTCTAGTGTTTTGGCTAAGTCTTGGAGTGTGTAGCTTTTTAAAATCTCATTAACAGATTCTTTGATGCCTTCAAAGGTTTGAACAATGACGATTTTTTCTAGGGTATTGGGAATAGTTGGATCGACTTTCTTGCGATCGCCACTACCTTCGATCGCGACAACTACATCGAATAAACTAATCTGCCATAGTTCTCTAGCCAGTAAATAACCACCTTTCATCCCACGCTGGCTAGAAAGAATTCCTTGACGTTTGAGTGAGGTGAAAATTTGGTCGAGATATCTTTCTGGTAAGGATTGGCTAGCCGCAATTTCATTCACTTTGAGGGGTTTACCTTGAGCCTGACGATCGGCAATTTCGAGCAGAGCAACTAATGCATATTCTAGTCTAGAGGAGAGTTCCACAATCAGTTCGATCGAATACTATATTTAAGATATCACGGTTTTCCGCTCGATATTAGAGGGTAGGGAGACACAAGTCGGCTAGACTTCGGCGGGATTGATGTTACCCCCCAACCCCCCCTTGTAAAGGGGCGGCTTTGCTCCCTCCCCTTGTAAAGGGGAGGGCTGGGGTGGGGTAAAGATCTACGCAGTAACTCTCTAAGAGTTGCGGATACACCGTAGGCTAGAGAGTAGGGAATAGAGGTGTAATAAGTACTAGCAAGTAAACTTTCAATTTAATCTTAAATTTATAGATCGGGTTTTTAAAAATGGGTATTTCAGTCAAAAATGTATCGAAACGATTTGGCAGTTTTCAAGCTGTCGATAGTGTTAATTTGGAAATTGAATCGGGCGCACTAGTGGCTCTACTTGGGCCTTCAGGGTCGGGTAAATCTACGCTACTAAGGCTGATTGCGGGGCTGGAAATGCCCGATAGTGGCGCAATTTGGCTGACGGGGACGGATGCTACTTTTCAGAGCGTTCAGGAGCGAAATATCGGGTTTGTGTTCCAGCATTATGCTCTATTCAAACATCTGACGATTCGGGAAAATATTGGATTTGGATTGAAGATTCGCAAGGCTAGCCCCGCGAAGATTAAAGCGCGGGCTGATGAGTTATTGGATTTGGTTCAGTTGGCGGGATTGGGAGATCGATATCCGTCGCAATTATCGGGCGGACAGAGACAGCGTGTGGCTTTGGCGCGTTCTTTGGCGGTTGAGCCGAAAGTGTTGTTGTTGGATGAGCCGTTTGGGGCGTTGGATGCCAAGGTGAGAAAGGATTTACGCGCTTGGTTGCGCCGTTTGCACGACGAGGTGCATGTGACAACGGTATTTGTGACTCACGACCAGGAGGAGGCGATGGAAGTAGCCGATAAAATCGTGGTGATGAATAAGGGTCAAATCGAACAAGTAGGGACTGCGGCGGAGATTTATGACCGACCTGCGAGTGCGTTTGTGATGAGCTTTATCGGCCCTGTGAATGTGTTACCGAGCAGTGCGGATATTTTTCAGAATAATGGGTTTGAGGCAAATCATCCCCAGGTATATCTCCGTCCGCAGGACATCTCGATTTTCCTTCAGAAAGGCTACGCCAACGAGACTACTCCAGATAGTACGCTGACGATGGCGACAGTGGCGCGAATTATTCACTTGGGC
This sequence comes from Chamaesiphon sp. VAR_48_metabat_135_sub, assembly GCF_031418915.1. Lineage (NCBI taxonomy): Bacteria > Bacillati > Cyanobacteriota > Cyanophyceae > Gomontiellales > Chamaesiphonaceae > Chamaesiphon > Chamaesiphon sp. VAR_48_metabat_135_sub. The sequence continues at coordinate 5,815 of NZ_JANOJV010000120.1, forward strand.
TGGGAGATTCAGGTGGAATTATCCCTGGCTGATGGGCAAGTTATTTCAGCTCATCTGACCCGCGATCGATTTGATGAGTTAAAGTTGGAACCACAACAAACTGTCTATGTTAAACCCAAGGAGGCTAAATCTTTTCCTCTGTACTATTCGATCTAAGATCTGGCGTTGCTCAATTTAGCCAGGATTACAATCCAACCCAAGTCCCCAATCCTCCTACCCCCGATCGATCGTCCCTTCCATTGCTGTTTGTAGCTCTTGCGTCAGATCGAGTGTAGCTTGCTTGGCGGCGCGACGACCACTTTTGTAACGATCCCAATAGTCGGATAGTGGGATGGGATTGCAAATAGTCATCTGGACGCGACGGTTGCCGATATTTGGTCGTTTACCTGGTTTTTTACCTTTAATCTGAGCGACTAGATCCCATAACAGCAGCGTAGTTTCGGCAAATCGATCGATCGTCGGTCGATCTTTAACATAGGAGCCAGTTACAGCGACAAAGTTCTCGACAATCCGCATGTGCCACATCCGCAAATCGGCTTCAGTCGCAATCCGATCTGCTAATTTATGACTGACTGTAGATAGATTACCTGGCGGGTTCAATTCTTCACGATAGATCCAATCCCAGCCAGCTTGTTCGATCCGCCGACACCGATCGATCTTAGTCCCTTTCGCTTCGAGACTAAAATAACTTTCAGATACTTGTAGGGCAAAATCCAAAATATTTTGGAGTCTTTGGGAGATTTCCGTCCGCGAGATCGATAGATCCAACGTTGGACGTTCGGGAATCTGGTACTGATAAAACTGAGCGTAAAAATTTTCCATCTGGTACAGCAAATGCTGACTCAGCTTATAAAACCGATCGTATAGTAATTTACGCATTGGTCGCCCATCACTTTGACGAATCGCCACAATTGTATCCCGACGATCGACAATCAAGCCACATTCCTGCTCTAATTCATGGATCAGATTTTCCAGACTCAACCACGGCTCATCCAGATAATAATACTGAATCCCGATCGGTACAATCAAAACGTCTTCATCTCTACCCGCTTTGACTAAATCCTCCATTGCCCAAAATCCGATTTGAGCGGCTCCTGCTTCCAGGGGACTCACTAGTTCGCTATATCCATTGGTGGCACCTTCTGGAGCCATTGCGAGGGGCATCTGACCATTTACTAGCAAATCTCTAGCTGTCTTCAAGCCCAATCGATCTGTTTTACCTCTGTGGATGGGAATTCCACCCAATCTAGGATACAACCAACTCACAATTTTACCCGCCCACAACGGAATGCCTCGATCGTAGAGGAAGTGCGCAAACACCGGCGATTTCAGCGCGATCCGATGCTTCCGCGCCGCAGCCGCAGGTAAAAGTTTGGTTAAAAGATGTCCCATGCAAAAGGAATCATCACTACTGGGATGACGGAAAGCTAACACCAACCGCAATCTACCCATTTGTGATTGTTTGTAAACTTCCACCAATCGATCGATATCAGCGACATCGATTTGTGTGATGTGCAGTTCGCGTTTTAACCAGTAAGGCAGCATCCAGGTGACTAGCCGTAACACCAAAAGGTTGAATTTAGGTGGTAGAAATGCTAACCGTGGTTGAGCTTTGGTAATTTGGGGCATGGTAAAAATACTCTCTGACCCAGTAGAGAATACCGCGAATTCTCAAATTAATCACCGTATAAATGACTGATTTTCTATATTAGGGATTAGGGATTGGGGATTGGGGATTGGGGATTCGGGATTCGGGAAAGGCTTGCGTCGTTAAATCGGCGTTGCTGAATCAGGAGGCAAAGCATCTGGGTATGATTCTGTGCTTCTGACAAAAATTAGCATTCCTCTTTTCTCTTGCCGAACCCTGAACCCCGAATCCCTACCCCCTAATTTGAATTACTTTCGCTGCTGCGGATTCTCTGGCGACGCGGATCAGCAGTGCTGACTGAATCACTGACGCAACCATCGAACTACCGCCATAACTAAACATCGGTAGTGGTAAACCAGTTGTGGGCAAAGTACCCGCAGCAACACCAATATTAAACAGTGATTGGACGACAATAAATGTCGTAGCTCCAACCGCAACTAATCGATGGACGGGATCGTGGCTGCGGCTAGCAATTAATAAGCCCAAGGTGGCATAGCTCATCACCATGACGAGTAACAAAACACCCCCAACTAGCCCAAATTCTTCGGCAAATACTGAGAAAATAAAATCTGTATCCTGAATTGGTAAATAGTCTAATTTCTGTTGAGACAAGCCAAACCCATTACCCCACAAGCCGCCAGAGCCGATCGCTAAGAGACTTTGTACTAACTGAAATCCCGCACCCTGAGCATCTTGCCATGGATTGAGGAAAGAGAGCATTCGGACTAATTGGTAAGGATTTATTACCATGCTCAATCCTGCCAACAATACCCCGCCTGCGGCTGTTATTGAAAGATAGCGAAGTGGTAAGCCTGCTGTAAAAGCGACCGACCATAAACCGATCGCGCACAAGGATGTGGTGCTAAGATTTGGTTGTTTTAAAATTGCCAATAACACGATCGCAAATACGCCCAACCATGTCGCTCTTACTCTCGGTGGATATTGCTCCCATCGACCAAATAGTTTCGCACCTTGCAACACTAAAAATGGTTTAATTAGTTCTGATGGTTGAAGCTGAATTGGACCGATCGCAATCCACCGCGTGGCCCCCAACGTGCTTTTTCCCGCACCTGTAAATACAGTCAGCAACAGCAAGACCAAAATCCCCAACAGAATCCAACCAGCACCTCTAAGCGGTTTACGCAATGGTGAATGAACGATCGCATTAAAGATAAATAGACTGATCACAATCGCCATAATTTGGCGATTGAAGTAATATAAACCATCTTTTTTTTCAATTTCCCCATGATAATAGGAAGCCGAAAAAAGGACGAACATCCCGATCGCCAGCCACAGGAAAGTCAACCACCGCATCAATCGGGCTGTTAACGACCAGTCTTTGACTGTGGGGTCGAAAAATGGAAACAAAAGGCGCAAGTTCACGATCTTCGGGGATAGGGATTGGGGTGACGTTAGACATAGTGTAGGCGATTTTCTCGATCGAGATCGATCGATCTCGCCAAATTATGACTGTCTCTTCAGTCTGAAACCTGTGGTAGGGGCAATTCATGAATTGCCCCTACCACAGGTTCTAACGATCGTTTCGATCGCTTATCATACTTGTATTCAGCAACTCCAAATCGTAATTATTTATTTCGGCTGACGATCGATCGATTCGTTAAAGATTAAGGCTTGGGGATATCTTTTCTGTGCTTGTTCTACAGTCCTAATCCTCTTGCCAGATTGGAACTTTGTAGGGCATTTACGTTGGATTGCGGCGGTTTTCTCACTCCAGCGGGGACGGTTGACATAGACGGCTCCATCCTCATCCCATGCTGCTTCAAATGACATCTGCGGATCGGGCGGTGTTTGGTCTGGTGCTTGGGGATTGTGAATTAATCGATCGTGAATTACAATCGGCGTACCCTCGCGAGTGCGCGGCAATCCATCCCCACAATAGTCGGCTCTTAACATCCGCGTACAGGCTTGATGATATTTCCACAGCGATTGCCCATTCAGGACTTTCCAAGGTTTGTATTCCAAGCGAACGCACTTTGCGGCTACGCCATTGGTACAAGCAAACATCGTCCGATCGTCACCTTTGAGATGATT
>NZ_JANOJV010000121.1:0-2344 GCF_031418915.1 Chamaesiphon sp. VAR_48_metabat_135_sub
CATCGATCGTCTTGATCTGATGGAATTTTTGAGCCAAAAATTGGCGAATTGCATTGAGTTCCTCGATTGTGGCTCGATCAATTATATTATCCACTAGCTGTCCAATCTCACCTTTGACTCGTTCTACTTCAGAATTCTGCGGCGTACTAGGCTCTTTGTACTTCGTCTTGACTAGATCGACCAAACTACGGGTTTCTCGCAAGGACAAGTTACCATCGATTACTTTCTGAATTGCCTTCTTCCGCTCTTTATGAGCGATCGAGTCATCCGCATTGAGATTTTTGGCAGAAATTCCGGTAAGTGCCAGGGCGACATTACTATTAATCCCATGCTTATGGATCGCCGCAGTCAAGTCCGCTGGCAGTGACAACATCGAGAAGAGATTGCTACGAACGCTACTGGGTTTGAGTCCTTCTTTGAGCAGAAAGGAAATAACCGCACGTTCTTCGATATCGGTGATGCCGAGCGTTTCCAGTCCCTGCATCTGATCGAGGGTATTCGCATTGGCTAATTGATTGAGTTCGCTAATTTGATTCTGACGACTCAACCGCACAACTACCCGCGCGAGGATTTTGAGAACTCGCTCGGATTTTAATCCAGTAGCCGTAGAGATCGCCTTCATTAATGTCTCTGCAAAATCTAGAGGGTGCAAATCTTCATGATGGGTAAAAGTGGTCAATGCGGATAAAATCGGGTCGCGGGGAGCGGCAACGATCGTCGCTTTAATCGTCGTCCGACCCAAATATTTGACCCCATGCCACCGCCGTTTGCCATCTTCAATGAGATATTTAGGAAAGCCAGTCGGATTGGGGAAAATCGAAATCGCGATGTCTTGTCCATTCCGTTCGATATGATTGGCGATCGATTGAATGCTCTCGGTACTGAGAATATTACGTGGGTTTTGACCTGGAGAAATATCGTCAACAGAAATTTCAACCACGGTTGAGCCGTCGGTGGCACCCACACTTTGAGTTTTTAACTCTTCTACTTGAGCCTCTAATTCGACAATCTTTTCTTGCTGATTAACGTTAATAGCTCTACCCAATTTACTCGCCATCGATGGTAGCTTGCCACGTTGTTTGGTTGTTGAATTAGTCATTAATTACTGCTTGCTTTTACTAATTGGATGATGTCGTTGGTAAGTTCGGTGAAATCGCCATTAGCTGGATGTCCGGGACGATACTTTCTCAGGGGCAATCCAAAGGCACAAGCATTTTTAAACTCCGTACTCAACCGGATCGTGGGATATGCTTTCGTCCCTAACATCTGGGCAATTTCTGGTAGTTCCTCGGCATACTGACGATGGATGGCTAAATCCTTGTTGTAAAGGCTGGGTACTATCCCCATAATTGGCGGGCGCGGTTTTAATTTGAGAGCCTTACTTAAATCGATGACTTTCTCAACGAGATCGTTTAGCCCTGCAACTGCCTTAGCTTCTAATTGCAGGGGGATAAGTAAGTGAGTTGCCGCTGCGATCGCATTTTCACACAGGGTACCAAAGGTCGCCGGACAATCGAACAGCACGACTTGATGGGGCAGCGGATAGTCATCTAATCGATCGGCTAAAATATATTCGCCCCGCTTTCTAGTGACGATCTCTTGAGCTGTTTTAGAGAGTTGAGGGTGCGACTGACACAGCGCGATATTGTCAATTTCCCAAGGTTGGGTCAAATTCCAATTGCTAAAGTTTTCGCTCAATAAGCCCACAGTACTTTGTTCTGGGGAAACTTCTGGCACACCGCAGAAGGTATCGAGAGAGCGTTGGGGGTCGAGATCGATCGCGGCGACCGATACTTGGTGCTGACTGAGGATATAAGCAAGATTGCTCACTAGAGTAGTTTTGCCTACCCCACCAGCATTAGCTAGGACAGCAATCCTAATTTGAGACATAAAATCGGTTAGATGCTAAAAAGCGATTGAGTGTTACCTAACGTTAGGTAACATTCGCGGTTAACAAATTATATATCACAGATGTTGGGCTTGTTGACGTTTAATTTTTCGATTGTTATGCACGACTTGGCAAATTACCAAGAAAGAAAAATCTAATTGAGCTATTCTCGTGACGAGTCTAGTTATCTAGCCATAACTTAGGGTTGCTGGAAAACTTGATATTCATTGATATTCCAGGAACTTTATTTTCTCTGGTCGTAACTTGCCAAGTGCTGTATTCTGGCAAGTCTAGCGATTAGTCATCGATATTATAAGGCTGCCTGGTACTTGAGTAGCTTATTGACATCTGACATTAGTACAAATGTTTGAGATAATAGTTATTAAACCAAATATCTGAAGGAATGCTTTTTGTGAGCCAATTCCCATGTGCAGAAAATCGACATGGATTACGCTT
>NZ_JANOJV010000122.1:0-2843 GCF_031418915.1 Chamaesiphon sp. VAR_48_metabat_135_sub
AGAGGTGGCGATCGCTATTTGGTATTTTGGGGCTAATAGTGAAGGATTATCAGCCCATGATGCAATTGGGATCGATCGATAAACTAGCTAATAATTAGGAACAACTCATGAATTGTCCCTAATTATTTAGGGCTTGCTGAAAAAGTCTGTAAATGGCATTAAATTAGATCGATCGTCGATCGATCTAATTTAATCTATCAGCAATTAGGATGTAATTATAATCAATTATAATTTTTATTAATCATCTGATCTCAAGTATCACAAAAAAAGCGTTGATTCTCAAAGAAGTACAAAAAAAGGCAGAAAACTGCCGAAGCAGAGTCGAAAGATTCATCACTAGAAAAGTGATTGCAATAGCTGTCTGAGAAGTTTTAGCAAGTTTAGTCATCACTCTACCAAGACTAAATCTACGTTTAGCTTCTCCGAATTTACCTTCGATTCGGCTGCGAAATTTCTCATCGTTTTGTGCCTGTTTCTTTTTTTCTTTGTCAATAATTTTCGGTTGTCTTCCTAACGGTACACCTGTAATTCTAATTTCTCTTTCTTTACACCAAGCTCGATTTTCTTTAGTACGATATATTTGGTCAACATGAATCGACTCTGGATAATTTCCTGTTGCTAGTTTAAAATCTTCTGCTTGTGATTTCAAGTCTCCAGATTCATTAAAATTATCCCAACTTAATCGATCTACAAACACATATCCGTTATGATAGCTAACTGATAATTTCGCTCCAAATTCAACTGGTGTTCCAGCCTTTCCTCTCACAATTGGACGAATATGTGGTTGCGTTAAACTAACTATTCTATCATCAATACGCTGCTGCTTGTTTTCATACATAGACAACTGTTGTTGATAAACTGTATCTATAACTAACAGCATTTTGTACTGCTGGTCATTTAGCCACTCTAGCTTGGCACCACTCGTCTGTAGCTGTTCTATGTGACCTAAATTTCTGTTAATATATTGAAGTTGTTTTTTAATTGCTTTTCTTCTTTGTTTCTTGCTCGGTCGGCGTTTTTTTGCGATTTTTAGATATTCTTTCTTGGCTATTATTCTCTGAGTTATTGGTTTCTTACTTGGCTTCTCTTCTAGCCCGTAGTAGAGAATATCTATGATTTTTTCTGTCTGTTTTCTTGCTTGATTTAATAATCCTAAGTCTGTCGGATATCTAAGATCCGCTGGCGCACATGTTGCGTCTAATATTAATCTTCCTCGATTTACACTCTCTTCTTTGCTGCCCTCGATGACTTTTTTTCTGTTCCTACTTCCCCTCTGCCTTCCTCACATATTTTGATATTGATTTTATTCACTAGATCTATCTCTAGTCTCTGTCGAAAATGCACTAGCATCGATGCTTCAAATGGTGCCTCATTTCTATACCTTTTTAGTCCTACAAAATACTGTAAGTATGGATTTTCCCTGATTTGTTCTACCGTTTCTCTATCGCTTATTCCTAGTTTTTCTTTAATTATTAATGCTCCTAATGCCATCCTACTTGATTTCGCTGGTGCTCCTATTTCTATCGTGAATTTTTTCGCATATTCCTCTTCTACTTCCGCCCACGGAATTAGTTTCGCCATGATTACCCATCTATTATCTGCTGCTAATTTTCCCCCAAATGGCAGTTCAAAGTTTTCTAATTCAGTTTCGAGCTGTTCGGCTTTTTTATACATTGTCTGTACGGATATGTCGGCATCTCAACTGATTTTAGTTGATTTCAGCCGATTTCATTGAACTTGATTGACTTTTTATAGCTTTGATCTACCTCTGTGTCTGGGTTTTGGCTTTTATCAGCAACCCCTAAATATGTGTCCGCACAGCTTACGCAAGAATTGACGAAGAAGAAATCGTCTCAGGTGCGGATTATTGCGATTACGGGCGAACAGTCGGAAGATGAGCGCGAGGAACGGTTGGCAGAATTGGCAACTTATCCCCAGCGGGTAATGGTAGCAACCGACTGTTTGAGTGAGGGGGTAAACCTGCAAGAGCACTTCCAGGCGGCGATTCACTACGATCTACCGTGGAATCCGAATCGGTTGGAGCAGCGGGAAGGGCGGATCGATCGATATGGGCAAGCCGCACCAGTAGTCAAAACCTGTCTGTTGTATGGGAGCGATAATAAAATCGATTTGGCGGTATTAGATGTGTTGATTCGCAAGGCGGTATCGATTCGGAAAACCTTGGGGATTACGGTACCACTCCCGATCGATAGCAGCACGATTCAAACGGCGATCTTCAAGTCGCTATTCGAGCAACCCAGTAGTGTTCAACAACTGACGCTGGATCTGTTTCAAGCTGGTTCGCCTGTGGCGGAAGTCCATAGCCGTTGGGATAAAGCGGTCGATCGCGAAAAGCAATCTCGAACTAAATTCGCCCAACAGAGCATCAAACCACTCGAAATCGAGACGGAATTACAAGCCGCAAATCGGATTCTCGGTAGTAGTGAGGATGTGGAACGTTTTGTTCGTACTGCTTGCGAACGGTTGGGGAATTCGCTCAAGCGGGAGAAGAAATGGTGGGTAATGGCGACACCGCCTGAGTGCCTGAGATCGATCGTGGGCGACAAACCCCTCCAAATGACGTTTCAATCCTCCCCGCTCGATGGAGTGGAATACATCGGACGCAATCACCCGATCGTGGAAAGATTGGCAAGCTTTCTATTAGAGGAAACGCTGACGGATAAGTCGAACCCGACGGCGGCGCGATGTGGGTATATTATTACCGATCGCGTGAAGGTGCGGACTAATTTACTGCTATTGCGGTTGCGGCATCTGATTGGCGATCTTGATGCTGGTGGTACGAGTACGCCGCCGTTGATGGCGGAGGAATGTATCGTGGCTGG
>NZ_JANOJV010000123.1:0-5821 GCF_031418915.1 Chamaesiphon sp. VAR_48_metabat_135_sub
CATTAAAAGACATTGGCAAGATAATACTAGAAGACAAAGAAAAAATATCAAAGCTACAAGAAACTAGATTAGTTGTCAGATCGATCGTGTCATCTAACCCTATTGGTGATGAAGCTGGCTGGATTAAAGCTAGACAGAGTATTTTAACAATGACAATAATGTCAGAAAATCTAAGAAGTGCAAGTTCTACATTGGGTGATTTTAAAGATATATTTGAATCGTTTCTGGAAGGCAAATCAGATATTAAGTCAGTCAATATCTTCTTGTCAGACGTAGAAGCTTTTGTTAAATTAGTGAGCAACGCAAAATAATTCATCAACCTTCTTATCCTTTCACTATTTACAAATTAATCATTAAGGAGCAAAATACATGACAATGACATCAGAACAGCTATTAGATTTAGACAAGTTGCGTGACGAAGATATCCAGAAACTGAAAATTTTAGAAGATGACTTGTATTCATCTGTCAAACAAGCATGGTTTGAAGATCCAGTTAAGGCGACAGCAGAACAAAAGAAAGCTTTCAAAGAAAGAAGAATTAAGTTGTCGAATCTAATCGAAGATCTTGACACAATACGCATTGAAAAAATAGCTGAAAAATTCAAAGTAAATGAATCAAAGCTTCAAGAGGGAATAGATGAGTTATCAAAAACAATAAAGGGTATTTCTAGCTCGATCGATACTCTCAGTCAAATAGGTACATTGATTTCTACGATCGCTAAGATACTACCCTTAGTCTAATTACTTACAGTTCTCAAATTTTCAAAATCACTAACAGGAGATTCATATGACCAATCCAATCAGCCCCATCAGCCCCGAACAATTGAAAGAAATATTAACTAACCCTGATACTACTCAACACGAAATAGAAGAACTTATCGAACGAGATAGTAATCCTAATCTTAATCCTTTCAATTCTAACTTAAAAGTAAAGTCGCAAGCTATCAACTCAAACATAGATGATGAATGGTTTAATGAAGTCGCAAGAAAGTATCGTCAGCAAAAATATCAAGAAAAAATAAACAAAGGTTTTAGCGGTGTTAAAATTGTTTCCGAAGGTGACTCGTGGTTTCAATTTCCTTTTTTACTCAAAGATGTAATTGACTGGCTATCTGATGACTATGCAATCTGGAGTTTAGATGCCGCAGGTGATACATTAGAGAACATGACTTCTGCTCCTAATACAAACAAGATAATTGATGTAATTACAAATAAGAATCCTGATGTATTCTTGATAAGTGGTGGTGGTAATGATATGTTTACAAATGGACTTTTCAACACATTAATAAATGAATTCGATCCAGATATAGATAGACTACCAGAAAAATATCTTAACGGAGCATTTGATGATTTTGTCAAGAGAATAATGGATATATTCAAAAAATTATTCACAGACCTGTTAAGAATTTTTCCTGATTTAAAAATTGTTTGTCATGGGTATGACTACATTATTCCGAGAGAGAGTTTATCTGGTGGCTTTGTTCGTAATAGCCTGATTCAAATGGGAATTAATGATGAAGAACTACAAATAAAAATCATGAGAGTTGTGATCGATCGACTCAACGATGCACAAATAGATCTAGTATCCAGATTCCCTAATCGCGTTTTTCATGTAGATTGTAGAAAAGCAGTAGGCGTAGGTCGAGAAGACTGGTTTGATGAAATACATCCTAAGAATGATGGCTTTGAATCTGTAGCCGATCGATTCAAGACAGTTATCAACAGGATTATATAAGGTTTACAACCGCTTATCATCGCAGAAGTAAATCAAGAGAGTATTATGATTAGCCATCCTTTTCAAACAATTTCATTAAAAAAAACAATCATTTTTATTATTGTTTTTTTAATTATCACATTATCGATCACAAGTCAATTAAATAAAATTGGTAAACCACTGACTATCCCAGTGACTTCACCGCTAGGTATTATCTCTCTTGAATTTGCTTTTACAGCAAGAAATGCTCAAAAAATTGTCAAAGCTTGGAGTGATGTAAATGTATTAAATAGAGCGATTGATCTTCAGCGACTAGATTTTTTATTCATCGCTGCTTATTCAATGACATTGAGTTTTCTATGCATTTTGGCAACAAAATTGTTATCTAATTTCGATCCTCGATGGTTGTGGGCAGGAATTATATTAGCTTGGGGGCAATTAGCAGCGGCATTATTTGATGTAATTGAGAATCTGTGTTTATTTCCTTTTTTGTATGGTGCTACTGAAAATTTATTTCCGCTGGCTTCATTAGCAGCAGTAAGCGCAGGGCTGAAGTTTATCCTGATTGGGTTTGGAGTAATATACTTTCTCATATCAGTTGGCATTAAGATTTGTGGTATCTGATATCATCTTATCTAGACTAGCCTTTAGACTCATTCATTGTAAAAAAATATTAGGATATAGTTGAATCATGTTGAGAGATTGGAACGAATATTATCACGAGCATTTTAGCAACTACAAGCAAAAATCTGATGTGCGAAATGGATGTTATCCGCAGATGTTTAAGCATGACGATGATGGACAGCCGAGAAACGCCATCGTTTTAGTACATGGATTGACAGACTCGCCCTACTTCATGAAAGATATTGGCGAATACTTCTGCTCCGAAATGGGTTTTGATGTCTATATCCCCTTGCTTCGCGCTCATGGCTTGAAAGAGCCTGAAGACATGAAAGATGCGTCTTTGATTGAGTGGCGCAAAGATGTCATATTTGCGATCGAGAAAGCTAAAGAAAGTGGCGGCAAAGTCTCGATCGGGGGACTATCAACAGGTGGTACATTGAGTGTTAAAATGGCTCTAACTGATGAGCAATCGATCGATGGTGGAGTTTTTCTATTCTCGGCTGCATTAGGTTTAGCTAGTGGTGCTGGCAATCTGGCTGAAATCTTTCTCAGAACCACTCTAGCTAAAATTTTAGACTATCTCGATAGTTATATCGATCGAAGTCGCCTCATCAATAATTCTGCTAGTGGTAATCCCTTTCGATATTCTAAGATGGACATTGGCGGAGCTAGAGAATTATCTAAACTAATTAAAGAATTAGATTTGCTTACCGATCGAGATATATTGAATCAGCCTTTGTTTGCTGCACATTCTGAAGCAGATACCACCGCAGCTATCGATGAGATTGAGGAGTTAGTCGATCGATCTTATCAGCGACATCAAAAAGCAGAAATGTTTAGAATTGGCAAGAACTTTGGGGTTCCTCATGCCAGTATTGTTTTAAAAGATCCAGTGCTATCACTTAACAATTCTCCTTTAGAACCTAAAAATATTTTCTTTGAATCGATGATGGAATCGCTTCGTGTATTTGCAGACAGATATGGTTTAATCGATCGAATCAAATCTACTCGATCGACAGACTAAATAAATGGAGAAGTAAGCCTATACTGGATATAGATCGCAGCCTCTAATAAAAAAATTATGCCACTAAGTGAACTTCTGGATCCAGTCAGTCAACTGTCTCATCAGGATAAACTGCGACTTATTCACTTTCTCCTGCTTGCAGTAGCCAAAGAAGAAGGATGTAGCCTAGAAGCAAATCGAAATAGCGATTCAGAGAGTGTACTTCTCAATCGACTAGCATCCACGGAAGCCTTTGTCTGGTCTCCCCAGTCCGATTCAGCAGCCCTTCAAGCATTGTCCGATCTTCTGGTAGCAGCACAGGGAACAGCCCATGCTTAACGGTCAACGTTATTAGTCCGCAAGATCCCCGACTTCTCCGAGAAGTCGGGGATCTGGGGCTGCTAGTTACTCATCTTTCGGCACTACAGCCAGCCGAAAACCCAACCCATGTAATAAATCAATTAATCCATATATTTCCACACCCTTACTTTCCGCCAAAACTCGATCGAGGCTGCTATGTAAATCCTTTGTTGTCGTAGATAGTTCGTCAACTCGCTCTTTTGCTGCCACCATATTAGTTAATACCGATCGCAGTAATTCTGGAATCGGATCTTCGAGATCGCGTTCTAAAGTTACTTCTAAATAAGCAGCAGCTTCGATCGGATCTTGACGTGACTCGATTAGGCGATCTCGGTAATTTGTACTAGTCAGAATCTTGACGTTTGGTTCTACTTCCATACTCGAACTAACAATCGGATAAATTCAGCATTCGATCGCCACAATATCATAATACTCACAAACCTAACAATCTAGTTTCACCTAAGCAGACAAATATAGTTTAATCGATCGATTAAAAATATGACCCAAGTTACCGTCGGCGATATTAATATTAACTACGAAATTAAAGGTAATGGCGCACCATTACTGATGATTATGGGTTTAAGTTTCAGCCTCCGTGATTGGGGTAAGAAATTTACCGAGCTACTCGCACAGCACTATCAACTAATCCTGTTCGATAACCGCGATGCTGGACTCACCAGCGAATCCACTCGCCCCTATACTATCGCAGATATGGCAGATGATGCCGCCGGACTTTTAGACGCATTAAAGATTCCCAAAGCGCATGTATTTGGGGTCAGCATGGGTGGTGCGATCGCCCAACAATTTGCGCTAAAATACCCCGATAAACTAGATAAACTCATTCTCGGTTGCACGATGGTGGGCGGTACCTGTAGTCAGCCTGGAGACATTAGTGGTGCGATCGATGGCAATCTTTCGGGGTTACTATTTACGCCCACATTTATTCAAAACCATCAGCAGGAATTAGCCGAATTCTTCGCAGCAACTACCCCATTTCATAGCCAAGGAGAAGCATTACGGCGGCAAATGCAAGCCTTTGGAACTCACGATACTTGCGATATTTTGAGCGATATTCAAGCGAACACGCTCATCATCACAGGAGATAAAGATATTGCCATCCCTCGATCGAATAGCGATCTACTCGCTGCCAAAATTCCAAATTCCAAATTGGAAATAATTGCAGATGCCGCGCATGGATTTTCTTATAGCCATGCAGATACCACCGCCGATTTAATTCGGCTCTTTTTACAGCAACAACCTAATTCAGAGAAAAAAATCATGAAAAACCAACTCGATGCAATTTACCAGACATTTCGTGAATATGCAGAAGCATTTAATTTACTAGATCCAACGCAAGTCGAACCCTTTTTTCAAGTACCTTCGATGCTGATGACTTCAGATTTAGTCGTAGTGATGAAAGAGTCAAAAGAGGTAACTGGTGTATTTGCAGTTCTTATGGATAAGTTGAGAAAAGATAACTTTAAAGAGAGTAAGATTCTCTCGCTTCAAGTTAGTCAACTCAGCGATAATCAAGGACTAGTTGTTGGAGTTGCCAAACGATTTAATCAAGCAGACGAGGAAATCGAGCACTTTGGATTTACTTATACCCTACGGAAAGTCGAAGGTGACTGGAAGATTATTGCAGGCGTATTGCACGAACCAGAAACATTATCTAATTCTTGATGATTCGATCGAGTAATCAGCTAGAGGGGTTTAGATCCCCGACTTCTTTAAAGAAGCCTTTGGATCTGGCTGTGTCTATACCCTGCGTAAAGTCGAAGGTGAATGGAAGATGATTACAGGCGTATTGTACGAACCAGAAACGCTTTCTAATTCTTGATGATTCGATCGATAAGCACGGGTTCGAGATAATCTCACATCTTGTAGTAATACGTAAATACTATTACTGCCACATCCCGAGGGTACCCATTAAGGGCACCCCTACACAATTAACCTGTAGCAGAGTGGATTAATTATCGCCAAAGGAAAATCGCCTAAATCGTCGAAACCCACGGTAGGGGCAATTCATGAATTGCCCCAACCGGGGGTTTCGACGGCGGGTGACAACGAAGAACTAGGGGTTCAAATATTTTCCCCCGACCATTAAGCCACCCAGCTCC
>NZ_JANOJV010000124.1:0-6194 GCF_031418915.1 Chamaesiphon sp. VAR_48_metabat_135_sub
ACGGGGCGGGAAATATATTACGAAAGGTAGCTGCACAGTTAGGCATTAACCTAACCGAGTCAGTTAGGGCAGTTTTGAACCTGCCGAAACGATACGATGTTTTTAGTAACCTAAAAAAATCATATCGTAAACGGAGTGAAGCGTCTCTTCAGAGCGCGTAACGACTCTGCTTAGAATCCCCCTGTTTCAAACAGGGGGAGAGTTCAAAAATGATTGATTAGCTTTGTTTCTCACCAATCTGAGCAAGAGGGAATTAGTAACTACACTCACCGAACTTAAAGCCATCATTGCGCCAGCGGCAGAGGGACTGAGCATTGTCCCCCAGCCATACCAGTAGAGCAGTCCTGCTGCTGCAGGAATCCCGATTAAGTTATAAATAACCGCCCAAAATAGATTTTGACGAATCTTGGCGAGGGTGGCTTGGGATAATTCGATCGCGTAAACTACATCCAACAATCGATCGCGCATTAAGATAATATCAGCTACTTCGATCGCGACATCGGTACCCGCATTCATGGCAATGCCCAGATCGGCTTGAGCCAAGGCTGGCGCATCATTGATACCATCGCCAATCATCGCTACTCGATTTTGGATTTTCTCGATCGATGAATCTATTTGCTCATCATCAATAATGTTGCGATCGTTCGAGTTCGTCTGGAGAAATTGGATAATTCGGGCTTTATCTTGAGGAAGAACTTCTGCATGGATGTCTGTAATTCCTAATTGCTGGGCGATAAGATTAGCGACTGGTTGTCTGTCTCCAGTGAGTAGAACTACCTTCAAACCCATGCTTTGCAATTGTTTGACTGTCTCGATCGCATCCGATCTCAATCGATCGGTGACAGCCATTACTCCCATCATCGGACTCGATAACGTCAGATCGCCCACGCCAGAAATTGCCACATACATCACGGTTTTACCCGCTACCGTCAACTGCTCCCCAGCAGTTTTCAATTCGCTTTCAATCTCGATGCCGCGTGTATTCAACCAGCTTTGATTGCCCACAATTACTTGATATCGTCCGCACCCAAGAGTGCTAAATTGCCCTGGTTCCTCGATCGATACCTCGGCATAGACACCTAATCCAGCTTCAGTATGAGAACCGAGCACTGTTGGTAAAGTGAGATTCAATCGGGTGGCTTCCTGTTGAATCGCCACCGCTAGCGGATGATTGGTGACACTTTCCGCCGCTGCTGCAAGTCGGAGTAACTCAGTCGGATGGATTGAATCGGTTGTAAAAATATCTGTAACTTGTGGCTTTCCTTGAGTCAGTGTCCCAGTTTTATCGAATACCACCGTATCGATCTGCTGCACGGATTCCAAGACATCGCCACCCTTAATCAATAATCCCGATTCCGCACCAATCCCCGTCCCCACGAGAATCGCCGTCGGCGTGGCTAAACCTAATGCACAGGGACATGCTACCACCATTACCGCGATCGCGGCTTTCAGGGGCGTGAGGGTAGAAACTGGCGGATCTAAATTGGGGTGATGGATGCCGATAAAATACCAAAACAAGAATGTTAAGATGGCGATCGCGATTACGCCATAAGTAAAATAGCCCGCAACTGTATCGGCCAACTTCTGGACTGGAGCCTTGCGAGTTTGGGCGGATTCAACGAGGGCGATAATTTGGGCGAGAGTAGTATCATCTCCCGTGCGGGTGACTTCGATCGAGATCGCCCCAGATTGATTCACCGTTCCAGCAATGACAAAATCTCCCACCTGCTTGAAGACAGGGATCGATTCTCCCGTAATTAGGGACTCATCGATCGTCGTCTGTCCCCAGCGAATCACCCCATCTGTAGGGATCTTTTCACCTGGGAGTACCCGCAAATATTCGCCGACTTTCACCTGTTCTACCGGAATTTCGATGGCTTGGGGACGCTCTGGATCTGGACTGACTAATCTAGCTGAGATTGGCTGGAGCGATAATAATCGATCGAATGCATACGCCGCCCGATGTTTAGCTTGTTGTTCGAGAGTGCGCCCCAGGGTGATAAACCCAATAATCATTACTGGTTCTTCAAAGAAGCATTCCCAACCTAAATTAGGCAGCAACAAAGCGACGACACTGGCGATATAGGAAGTAATTACCCCCAAACCCACGAGGGTATTCATATTAGGATTGCCATACGACAGACTCCGCCAACCATCTACGAGGATCGCTCTTCCTGGAAATCCGATCGCGAGTGTGGCCAAACCCCAATGCCACCAAAAGTTATTTAGTGCCGAATAGCCATGATGCAGGTGGGTAGTAGGTTGAGTAAAATGACCGAACGCTGATAATATTAGTAGGATACCTGCGGTAACTGTTTGCCATAACAGTTGTTTAGATTCTTTGGCGTATTTTGCCTGTCTTTGGTGCGATCGATCGGCATGAGAATTGAGATCGCTGACAGTCCGAGCCTGACTGGGAAAACCGCTAGCTGTCAGTTTCTCAGCAAGATCGACAGCATTAACTATTTCTGGTGCTGTGGAAATTGCCGCTACCCCAGTCAGAAGATTGACACAGGCAGATTTTACCCCCAATTGGGCGAGGAGTTGTTTTTCGACCGCACTCACGCACCCAGCACATTTCATCCCCGCGACATCCAGGACGATCGTGGTTGGAGCTGATGCGGCGATAGTAGCTGGAGTTGGATTGCTTTTAACCATACTGAGAGCGGGGAGTTGGGAGTTCGGCTACTCGCTATGTTAACGTAGTCTCCGATTCCGCGCCCTAAAAATTTAACCGATCGCATCTTGCAATTGAATTTAGCACCAAGATTGTTCGTCAGGTGGATTGTGCAACAACTCACGAATGTTCGCTTCGATGACCCGATAACCCACATTACCATTCAGTCGCTGTCGTCCTTCATTAAAAATCAAGGTCGGACTGACTGTGACGTTATGTTCTTTGACTAAATCGAAATCTCTGGATAACTCTGCATAGGCTTCGCCACTATCGATTTGCGCCTTGATTTTATTAATGGGCAATCCCAAATCCTTGGCGATTTCCAACTGCACCTTTCGATCGGCAACATTCGCTAATTTGGTGAAAAAAGCTTCGCGAAATGTCCGTGTAGCAGTTTCAAATAGGCTATGTGAGTGTCGATTTTTGACTATTTCTTTATCTTCTAATAACTTAATCGCTCTGAGAAATAAATGACAGGAAGTCGATGAGTAGGGAATGTCGATTGTCCAAATATCTGGATGAATGCTGATATGGTTGAATTTGGCAGCGACTTCTTTGACATGATGACTATAACCACCAAAACCACCACGATCTCGCCAACGATTTTCTAACTTACGATGGGCATCACCAAACACTGGCGTAAAATGCAGATCGATCGAGACTCGATCCTCGAAGGTTGATTTCAATTCATCTAGACGAATCTGTGCGATGTATGCCCAAATACATAAAACATCGGAAAAATAAGAAATACGAATCGGTTCCATGATTAGTTAAAGATGTAGCCTATATCCTGGCGTAAGCATCGCGTCTGTCGCTTTAGCAGGGGTGAAAATGAATTAGTAGATCTGGCGGTCTCTAATTTTAGCGGATAGCCGCACGATGATGAAGTCTATCGCAATTTGCGATAAGAGATCGATCCTCTTCTAAAGATACTACTCGATCAAACACCCTCATTTTAGCTTGGGGAGTCATCAAATCGGTTTTTCTATGAAGATAGTGAAATCACTCAAACCCATTCTAAAGAAGGCTTGCGCTCAGTCCGTACACAATCTTGAAGATAGAGATTAATTAGATTTTGGTAGGGAATTCCCGTTTGATCAGATAACTTCTGAAAATAGTCCACGACATTATCTTCCAGATTAATGCTCACCTGTTTTTTTAGCTTCTTCAGATAAGGGTTAGGAACAGATTGTGAAAAGTCGTATTCATCTCTCATATCAAATAACCTTTATATTCTTTTGTTCTGTTTTAGTCGCTTTACGAGCAGAAATAATCCGAATACTTTCATCATCTTGTCGATACACATGGCATACGACTATTAACTTAAAAGATTCACTCATCCCCAATAAGATATAGCGATCTTCATCTTGTGAGTGGTCTGGATCGTAAGAAGTACGTGCATTAGAATCGTAGAAGGCAGTTTCAGCTTCCTCAAATGATATGCCATGCTTGAGATCGTTTGTCTGAGCCTTTTTCGTGTCCCATTCAAAGGTTATCTCATCCATGTAGATCGATCGAGTGATATCATACTGATTTTCCCAGGTGTTAACAGTATCTCTATTTTAGCAAAATCATCAACAGCAGGATCGATTCTCCAAGGAGAGGCTATCGCCAACGAACCCCCTCATTTTAGCTTGGGGAGTCATCAGATCGGTTCTTCTAGGAAGATAATAGAGATCTAGTCGATCGAGATTAAGCAAATTTTAGACCATTTCGCAACCCACTATATTTTTTGTTAAAATAGTGGAGAAATTCGAGAGCGAAATAAATACTGATGACGACCATCGAACAGTTAACGATCGACAAAATCCGAAATCTACCATCTGATTTACAACAACAGGTGTTGACATTTGCTGAATTTTTAGAGTTTAAACAGCAACAAATAGAAGACGAAGGATTACTCAAAGCGATGCAAGAAACTAAAGATGATGAAACCATCGATCTTACCAATGCTAAGTTATTTCTAGAGCGATAATGAAGGTCACATATAAAAAGAAATTTCTCAAAGATTTAAAAGCTCTCCAAAGCACAGAGGCTTACGAGAAAATTTGTGATTTGGTATTAGAGGAAATACCCAACGTGGAAGATTTAAGCACGATTGCCAATTTATCGAAATTAAAAGGTGACGAGACTGCTTATCGGATTCGGGTTGGTGATTATCGGATTGGGTTTTTTATGGAAAATGATGAGATTGTGATGAGTAGAGTGTTGCATCGATCGGAGATTTATCGTTATTTCCCCTAAAATCGATCGAACCCCATCATTTTAGCTCGGGGAGTCATCTGATCGGTTTTTCTGGGAAGATGATGAGATCTAATCGATCAAGAATAAGCAAATTTTAGACTATTCCACACCTCACTATGGCAAAGCTCTCTCAAGAAATCCGAGCAACTTTGAGCCAACAGAAAGAGCAACTGTTAGATCTTATTGACGAAGCAAAATCCTTAGAATTCATCCTTTTGGACAGTGTTGGTGAAAATCAGGAGACAATCTCAACTCTAGAACAACTGACGGAAATAGCCGAACAAGCTAGAACCAAGCTTTCGCAACTGTCAACTCTTCACTTGCGGATTGCAGAAGTACAACCCACTATCTCTAACGATCTGCTAAAATTGATGAATGAGGCAATCGCAAATATCGAAAGTCGAATTCCAGCTTTAGAGCGGAGTCTAGAGGAAATTAAACTAGATTGGAGATTGAAATGAGTTTTATCCCTACTATCCCAGATCCAGAAAAAATTAAGCAGACTTTAGCTAAAGCACATCGAAATTGTCAAGAAATGGAGTTGGCAGGTATTCAACTAGAAGAAGTTATTGCCAAACTCGATCGAGAGATTTTGACTCAGCGAAAACAACGGCTAGGAAAAGCATTAGAGCAAGGACAAAATTAGCACGATCGATCGAATCACCCACCCCATTCATCAAGGGTGATCGATCCTCTTGCTCCAGAAGCTACACCAACGAATCAAGCCTTACCAGAAAGATAATAAAATCACGATTACCTACGGTAGGCTACGCCAACGAATAGAATGTTAGATCGATCTAACATTTATCGTTATTTCCCATAAAAATTAAATGTCGATCGAGTGCATTCGTTTAAAGTCAGCAAGTTGCTTTCTTTATAGCTCTTCAAGATGCCAACACCCAAATGGATTATAAAGAGGGTCAGAATCATCGTATCCCTCATATTGTCTATGTAGAATCTTAAACTTAGGTGCTTCTATGGCAATGCTAAATGTATGCCCATTTTTCAAGTTTGGCTTCTCAGATAACTGATAATAGTTGAAATCATTTAGGATTTGACTTGCATCTTGAGGAGCGACACTGCGGCTCAAAGACACATCAGGCAATCCAAAATTGTGCATACCACAGGAATAATAATAGCTTTGTCCACCAATCAAAGTTACGAAAGCATTGTAGAGTGATGATAAACTACCATCTTCGGCAAGAACACGCCAATCTTCAGCAGTATGAGCTAACCCACCAGATTCAATCTTGACGGCTAAACCACCTGCATC
>NZ_JANOJV010000125.1:0-10442 GCF_031418915.1 Chamaesiphon sp. VAR_48_metabat_135_sub
CTTGCGATCGAGCATAAGTACCAAACACGCACCAGAACACCGGAAATACCGAAATCACCGCACAAATCACCCCAATCGTCAGATATTGAGTTGCTGGTGTCTGAATATTTTGAAATACAGTACGAGCCAGTAACAGGGCGATAATACTACCACCGATCGAAAATGTAAATCGAAAACTACTTAAACTCGTGCGCTCATGATAATCCTGAGTCAGTTCTGCGGTGAGTGCAGTATAGGGTAAATTTACAACCGTGAAAAAGGTATTAAATAAAATCGAAATTAACGTATAAAAAGCAAATAAGCCCCATTGATTAGTTTCAGGAAAAGGGACAATCCACTGGAGCGCGAAGAACACCCCAAATGGAATTGCGCCCCACAACATCCACGGATACCTTCGCCCCCACCGCTGCCGAATTTTATCGCTAAATACTTGACCTCGATCGCTCAAAACCCCTACCATTGGGTCATTCACCGCATCCCAAACCTTGCCGACTAGTTGACTTTGCCCAGCTAATCCTGGCGATAAATGGGCGACATCAGTCAGAAACGGCGATAAATAAGAGAGCAGCATAATCGATGTAATCGCTGCACCTGCATCTCCCGCTCCATAGGCTAGTTTAGTCGCAAATGTCATTCGATCGATCGGCGTGGATTTATGCATAATTCGGGGATAAAACTCGATCGGCGGGTGGACAGTTGTAAATGCTCTAAAATGCTTGTATCGCAACATTTTCAGCAAACACTTTAACACTCGATGGTCTTTAAAAACTTTTTCAAACTGCTAATTTCCTGTCTGCTCTGTTGGCAACTTGCCACTCAATCTAGCACTGCTCTCATTCAATCTAAATATTACAGCTATCGACAACCCAGTTTTGATGGTACTGGCAAATATTACATGGGTAGGGAAATCGCCCAGGTAATGGGACATCAAGGCGCAGACTGGCTAGAGCGTCCAGATCGGGCTACAGAGGAGCAACCCCAGAAAATGATCGCAGCACTAGGATTAAAATCTACAGACGTTGTAGCCGATATTGGGGCCGGCACAGGCTATATTTCCCAGCTTCTAGCGCGACAGGTACCTGAAGGGAAAGTACTTGCTGTCGATGTGCAACCAGAAATGATCTCACTATTGAAACAGCGGATTCAAAAAAGCAAGATTATGAATATTCAAACACAATTAGGCACAGAACAAAGTCCAGAATTACCCGCAGCCAGTATCGATCTCGCCATCATGGTAGATGCTTATCATGAGTTCAGTTATCCTCACGAAATGATGGAGGGGATTGTTACCGCACTCAAACCAGGTGGACGTGTGGTTCTAACAGAATATCGGGGTGAAGATCCTTTAGTATTTATCAAGCCTCACCACAAAACTACTCAAAAACAGATTCAGCAAGAGATGAAAGCGGTGGGACTAAAGTTGCTTAAAAAT
Source organism: Chamaesiphon sp. VAR_48_metabat_135_sub (assembly GCF_031418915.1). Taxonomy (NCBI): domain Bacteria; kingdom Bacillati; phylum Cyanobacteriota; class Cyanophyceae; order Gomontiellales; family Chamaesiphonaceae; genus Chamaesiphon; species Chamaesiphon sp. VAR_48_metabat_135_sub. The sequence goes on from NZ_JANOJV010000125.1 coordinate 1,433, forward strand.
GAGAGTGTTTTACCTCAGCAGCACCTGTTATTCTTTGGTAAATCGTAGTTAGTAACCTGAGTTCGATGATGATCCCGATCGTCAAATCAAGTAACTGAGCATGTTTGTGTCACCACCAGGATATTTAAAGATTAATGGTTTTTAAAAATAAAACCGCTGTAATCCGCATTCTACCGTTAGAGTAATTTAGGCCCGAACTAGATCTGTTACTCTAAAGGGATGTTTTCGACATCCGCTTGGATAATTTCGGCGGCGTGGGGATAGCCCTTGTAAACAGATAGATACTTGATGGCTTGGGAAATTGCTTGGAGGAGTAAAGTCACAAAAGCAACGATAATCATCGTTTTAATTGGTGCGCGGGGTAATCCATTAGCATCGGGAGACAGCTCCCAAGCCCCCCAACTCCCATCGGGTAAAAGTCCCCAAGATTGCAATACTGGCCCGATTGTTACGCCGATGCCCAAAATACAAAACGGAATTGTAAATAGCATGGTACCGATAAAATCGACTAGGGCTTGTTGTTTAGCAGTCCAATTCGTATAAAAAAAGTCTACACGTACATTTGCAGAATGTTTGAGAATATAGGGAAATCCCAAAAAAAACATCAACGAAAACAAATACCATTGTAATTCGATCGGCGCGTTAGAAGATAATTGGACACCAATTAATCGACCCAGATAACGAGCAACGACATTATAAAAACCTACCGCGATCGTCAAAATCACCATCCAACCAGTCAAACTACCGATGATTTCAGTCAATCGATCGATCGCCCGTGACAAGTTCAACAGGACGCGAATATAAGCAGGCTCGATCGAGTTACGCAAGAGTCAATATTTCCATAAAGTACCACAGCTTCATCTATCATACTCCCTCCGTGTCAAATTACCGATCGTGGATAGCAGCAATTCCAAATTCACCAAGTAACAAGGGCAGTCGAGCCAGTGTCTCAAGGTGCGACAGTTGTTGAGTATGGGCAGTTGAGTAGGGGCAATTCATGAAGCGGCGGTTTTATGTCTAGGGTACCCCCCGAATAAAAAACCGACAAGACATTGCCCCTACTCAACAACCAACTTATTACTCATTACTTATTACTCATTACTTATTACTTAATCAACGGCGAGATCGAGTATTGTATTAAGCACGGAAAAAGCTGAGGATTGAAAAGTGAAACGGAAATATTTTGTCCAAACCGCGATCGCTAGTACATTGACAGGTGCGGCTCTAGTGTCTTGTCGAGCGAGAAAAAGGTCGTCAGGCTCAGATTCTGGTTTACCAAATATTAACTGGCAAATGGCAACGAGTTGGCCGATCTCACTGGATACCATCTTTGGTGGTGCGACAACTTTTGCCGATCGCGTGGCGGCGATTACTGGTGGTAAATTTAAAATTACCCCGCGCCCTGCTGGCGAACTTGCGCCACCCCTAGAAGTGATGAATGTCGTCTCCCAAGGGGCTGTGCCTTGCGGTCATACTGCGGGTTATTATTATGTCGGCAAAACTCCCGCTGCGGCTTTTGGTACCAGCTTACCTTTTGGTTTGACCGCTCAACAGCAAAATGCCTGGTTGTACGAGGGCGGTGGCTTAAAATCTTTACAAGACCTATACAAACGTAAATTTGGGATTATTCAATTTCCGGCGGGTAATACTGGCGGACAAATGGGCGGCTGGTTTCGGAAAGAAATCTCCAAAATTAGCGACCTCAAGGGCTTGAAAATGCGGATTCCTGGCTTGGGCGGGCAAGTAATGGCCAAACTAGGGGTGACAGTCCAAACCCTGCCTGGTAGCGAAATTTTCCAGGCATTACAGACAGGTGCCATCGATGCAGCGGAATGGGTAGGTCCCTATGATGACGAAAAATTGGGATTGAATAGAGTCGCCGAATATTATTACTATCCTGGCTGGTGGGAACCAGGCCCTACTTTAGAGTTACAAATCAACCTCAAAGCATGGGAGAAACTTCCGCCTGAATACCAAGCCGCCGTTCAAGCTGCCGCCTTTGAAGCCAATATGACAATGTTAGCCCGCTACGATGCCCGCAATAATCAGGCATTGCAACGGTTGATTAAAAATGGGGTGAAGTTGCGCTCTTATAGTCCAGAGATTTTAGCCGCCGCCGAAAAAGCATCTTTTGAATTGTACGACCAATTTTCGGCTACAGATGCCGACTTTAAACAGATTTTTGGCGAATGGAAACAGTTTCGCGATCGAGTCTATGCTTGGAATAATATTAATTCTGCCAGTTTCGATCGCCATAGTTATGCCAACCTCAAATCTTGATTAAGCAATACTCATTACTCATTACTCAATCAAAGCACTGGTTTCGTTGCTACACTCACGAGCCAAGTCACAGTTTGCGGAAAAATCATCACGATTAGCAACATCGCACATTGCAATACTATAAAAGGAAATGCACTCTTGTGAATATCGATCGTCTTGAGTTCTGGTGGCGCGACACTTTGCAGATAAAAGAGCGAAAATCCGACGGGTGGTGAAATAAACGCCGTTTGTAAATTAATCGCCATCACCACTCCAAACCACACCATATCGAGTCCCAATTTCTGAGCAGCCGGAACCAATAACGGCATGGCAATAAACGAAATTTCGATGAATTCTAGGAACACTCCTAAAATAAAAATGATGATATTACTGACAATTAAAAAAGCGACCTTACCACCAGGTAAACTAACCAATAAATCGGTAATTAAATCTTTACCCCCCAGTGCATCAAAAACTAAACTAAAGAACGACGAACAAAACAAAATCATCACTACTACCGTCGATACCACCGCCGTCGAGTGAGCCGCTGTCTTGATCAAATTCCAATCTAATTTACGATTCAGCGCAGCTAAACCACAAGCACCAACTGCACCGACCGATCCCGCTTCGGTGGGAGTCGCAATCCCAAAGAAAATGCTCCCCAAGACTGCAAAAATCAGCAAGAAGGGGGGTAAAACAGCTTTGACTACCTTTTTGGCTAAAGCAACTCCTTGCACTTGTCTAGCGGCAAGCGGTAGGGCAGGAGCAAGATCGGGTTTCAAATAAGCGATGATTAATACATAGGCTGCATAAGAACCAGATAACATCAGTCCTGGAATTAACGCTCCTAAGAATAAATCCCCCACCGATACACCCAATTGATCGCTCAATACTAATAACACCAGACTAGGCGGAATTAACTGCGCCAATGTGCCCGAAGCAACGATCACCCCAGCCGCTAATTGCTTGTCATAACCATAGCGCAACATTACAGGTAGAGAAATCATCCCCATAATAATTACTGTCGCGGCGACTACCCCAGTTGTTGCTGCTAATAAAGTGCCCACCAACACTACCGCTAAAGCTAATCCACCCCTTACTGGGCCTAAGAGAATACCGATCGTTTCTAATAATTCTTCAGCGATGCCAGACTTCTCTAAAATCGAACCTAAAAAGACGAAAAAGGGAATAGCTAACAGGGTAAAATTAGACATCGTACCGAACCAATTATTCGGTAGCAATAACAAGCGACTCGGATCGAAAGCATCCATGAAATAGCCAATTAAGCCAAAGACAATCGCTGTTCCAGCAAAGGAAAACGATACAGGATAGCCACTCATCAAAATGATAAAGAAGCCCGCAAACATGGCTACAGCTAACCACTCAGTATCGATTTCGATTAATTCAAAATTCATAGCGACAACTCTTGCAAAATAATAGCTCTACCCGATGGCTGCCAATGACCGAGACATCATCCGCATTCGTGGTGCGAAACAACACAACTCCAAGAATATCAGCTTCGAGCTACCACGAGATCGATCGTCTTCACAGAGGTGTCTGCTTCGGGTAGATCATCTCTAGCCTAAGAATTTGTTGTCAATAGTTTGTGGTTATTGATAATAAATTGTTGAGTACATTATTTTTGGTAATTAGCCGTAATGTCTCAAACATGCTCAGTTACTTGATTTGACGATGAGGCTCATCATCGAATTTGGGTATTTCACCAAGAATAGGCAACCTAGACAACCAATCTGGTGGATGGTGACAATCGTCCAAAATTTAAGCTGATAAGACTTCTTCGTGCTTTTATGGTGCAGTCTTCGCTGAGCTACAAATCCTCCCAACCATCCGCCAGCCAGTTCACATAGATGCAAATTCTGCTCAGGAATTCTCCAGCTTCCTCGTTTTGCGCGAGATTTATCATCAGCGTATAGGGCGTAAGTCAAGATACTCATTACCGGATAGATAATGAATGGAAGTGGATTGCGTGTCGTTGCAAAAAAATGAATTGAACTAACAAAAGGCAAAATCGAAAGCAGCACTATTTTATTCAGAGGAAAGGGTGATGTTGCTCTGTCGTTCAAAGATCTAGAAGATGAGGTTGGCTTCCTTCTTGCTCCTAAAATAAAGGCGTTATCAGCACGCAATTTGCCATCTTCCTCAGCTATAACATAATAGTAAATTATGTCATCTAATTGTGGGCGACGAGTCGAGTCTTTGAGTTCAGAGATATGTAAATAAACAGTTTGACCTTTATCGACAGGTTGAATAAAACCAAATCCACGTTCATCATTCCATTTGGTGAGTCTTCCTCTACATAAATTAGTTGTCATCACCCAGATTTAACTCATGAACTCTACAATATTAGATTGCCCAATTTTCAGAAAAAATATCGGTTCTCATTCGCCAGAGGCTATTGCTAAAGCAACCGCTCCGCTACCGCCAACGATTATGACACAATTCCCACGTGACCAATTTGCCAAAGATTTACTCGAAACTCTATTGAGTCCATTTGGGGAAGTTCAAACCGCCAAAACTATCGATGCTCAGGTGCGAGAAATCGATGTCTATTTCGTACCCGTAGATTTTAGGGCGAGATAACGTCCAGATCCGTGCGATTGGTGAAATCGTTCGATCGACGATCTGACAATTTGGTTGTCTAAATCTGGCGAGATTAACCGATAATTTCAATCGGTGCGATGTCGTCTGCTGGCTGGAAGCCAAAGACACGAGCATAGAAATAGAATTCACCCGTGAGAGCGCGTTTGATATTTGCGGCTTCGCGAAAACCATGTTGCTCGGTGGGGAAGGTGACATAGGCGACGGGGATACCTTTGGCTTTGAGTGCGTCTACCATCATTTCGGCTTGATTGGGTGGGACAACTTTATCTTCTAACCCTTGAAAGAAAGCGATCGGGCAGGATAATTGATGGGTAAAATAGAGGGGCGATCGATCTTGATAAATCTGGGCTTTGGCTGGATAGGGTGCCACTAATCGATCGAGATAACGAGATTCAAATTTGTGAGTATCTTTGGCTAGGGCGGCTAAATCGCTCACGCCATAATAACTCGCTCCGGCTTTGAAGGTATCGCCGAAGGTTAGAGCCGCTAAGGTGGTATAACCGCCCGCGCTACCGCCAGAAATTGCTAATCGCTTGGCATCTGCCAAACCTTGTTTTACCAGGTACTGAGCGGCATTTGTACAGTCATCGACATCGACGATGCCCCACTTCCCATCGAGACGGTGTTGATAGGCTTTCCCGTAGCCAGTACTCCCACCATAATTGACATCTACTACCGCAAAACCGCGACTCGTCCAATATTGAGTTTTGAGGTTGAGTTGGCTGGAAGTAGCCGCTGTCGGGCCGCCATGACTTTTGACGAGCAGGGGTGGTTTTTCGCCCAGGAGTGGTTGATAATCGGGATTGGTGGGTGGATAGTAGAAGGCGTATGCAGTCCCCTCTGTGGTGGGGAATTCGATCGATTGGGGAATGGATAGATAGCTAGGAGCGATTTTTAATTGGTTGGAACGTTGGAGTGTTTGGCGTGATTCTGTAACTAAATCGATCGAGACAATTTCATTAGTTTGGGTAGCTGAAGCCCCACAGCAGACGAGTAAATTACCCGCCGCGCGAATGCCAGAAATATCGATATAAGGTACATTGAGATGGGTGAGATGCCCACTGAGGGTATTAATCAGCGCGAGTTTCCAGACTCCACTTTGACTATAGGTACAGACAATCCGATGTTTGCCTACTAGTGCATAAGTAGACATCCCAAATACCCATTGGGGGAGACTAAATTCGGCATCCAATTCATAGACAGCCTTAACTGTGCCATGATGCCAGCAATAAAGATTACCCCAGCCCGTGCGATCGCTGACAAAATATAAGCTATTATCTGGAGACCATTGAGGCTGAAAAATTGCTTCATTCGCACCCCCAGCAATTAATGTCGGTGCCGATAGGAAGCCGTTAATCACATTGGCAATTTGTAAATTGGTACCATCCCAAGGTAAATTTGGGTGATTCCAACTCAACCAGGCTAATTTACTTCCATCGGGACTCAATCGTGGCGCAGCATAAAAATCACACCCTCCAGCCAAGACATACATGTCATCTGTTTTGGTGAGATCGATACTAACGATCGTATTTAACGGTTCTAAGTCGCTTGAATCATGCTCCTCTTGGACGCAAATCAATCGCTGACGATGGGGATCGATCGTCAAATCGGCATATCTTTTAGTTTGATCGTGGGTGAGTTGACGAACTTGCTGAGGGTTATCTCCATCTAAATTCTGGATATACAGACAATTATCGCTATTGTTACTAAAATAGACGGTGCCGTTGACAACTGTATAGGCTGCACCGCCATACTCATGCACTCTAGTTCGCACATTATATTCTGGCGGTGTGATATCACTAATTGTACCGTCAGCAGTCCGCCTAACAATGACACTGCGTCCAGCTTCTTGGGGACGAGATTCCAACCAATAAATGTCTGTTCCATCTAGGACAATCGAACCAAGTCCGATACTATCAGCGACGATCGAATCAGCAGTAATCGGTGATTTCCAGGAACCAAAGGGAGCAAGTTTCATAGTGGCGATCGATAGTAGAGTGTAAGAGTGTTGGTCAGTACAATCTAGCTTACACAACTGGGAAGATAGGACCAACAGAAAATTCGCTTACAAGGATTCTAACCGATCGCGTAGAAGTCTCATACCGTATATTGGCGGGAAACCACAAATCCCCACGACGCTGGAAAAAGTTCTGTGGATTAGGCGAAATATATTCATCCCGATCGAGAGCAGAAAATTATCTAATCCGAACAATCCATTCGGAGCGAAATTAGGTAGTCTTATTCTGGCTAGATATCTTGCTCGGAGTTGCTTTAATCGGTAGACTTACGGTGAAGGTACTACCCCGATCTAGTTGACTATCAACTTGGATATTGCCATGATGTGCCTGAACGATCGCGCGGGCAATCGCTAAACCCAATCCCGTTCCGCCTGTGGAGCGAGATTCTCCGGAGGAGAGGCTACGCCAACGGTCGGATTGGACTCGATAAAAGCGATCGAAGATATATGGTAAATCTTCAGGCGCAATGCCGATCCCATTATCTTTTATCGTCACTATTGCGGTACGATCTGAGTAAGCTAGGCTAATAGTAACTATGCCACCAGCAGGGGTGTATTGAATGGCATTATTAATTAGATTAGCGATCGATCGATACAGCCTGTCGCTATCGCCATTGACATAGAGCGGCTGGTTAACTAAAATTTCTAAGCGCAGATCGATTCTCTTTTGGAGAGGCTCCGCCAACGAATTGGCGATTGCTAGGGGAGCTAATTCTTCTTCTAAATCGCTGACTAAATCGTTCAGACAGCATGGCTGAAACTGCAACGGTAATTGTTTTGCTTCCAAGCGCGATAGCCAGAGTAAATCCTCAGCTAGACAACTGAGATGGCGAACTTGACGCTGGGCAATTTCTAAATTATTCCGAGTTTCTGGCTTAATTACTGCTAGATCTAAAGCACTCTCTACTGCGATCCGCGTGACAGCTAGCGGCGTTCTCAGTTCGTGGGCGGCATCTGCGGTAAACTGTTGAATCTGCTGGTAAGATTGATAAATTGGCTGCATTGCCAATCCTGACAGCCACCAACTTACCCCGCTAATTAGTAACATTGCCAGGGGAATGCCAAAAATCAGAATTAGATGAAGACTATTCATGTACTCATCTAAATGATGGAAAGATTGGGCAACTTGAAGATAGCCCCAGTTTCGGTTGTCGATCGTTTTGAGTTGCAATGTATGAATATGATAGCGTTCGCCGCGATCGTCAGTAATAGTCTCCCAATGCATCGTCGGGATCTCATCATTAAATTTATGTTTTGTCCCGCCTAAATTGGCGATCTCTTTCCCCTTTAAGGTTAATAATCGCAGACAGTAGCCCTGTTTTTGTGTCAGTTCGGCAATTTTAGAATCAGATTTAGGCTGCGAACATCCCCCCCCCAATACACACAATCCTGGAAGTAAATTCATCGCGAATGGAGGAACTTGCTCTGGCTGTTGCAAGACTGCTTCTAGACTATCATGAACGGTTCCAGCCAACGTATTTAATTCTCGATCGACTGTGCGCGCAAAAGCACGAATCATCACTAAATGAATCGCACAGCCAGAGAGCAATGTAATTAAACCAATGACGATCGCATAGGTGACAGTGAGCTGAATGCGGGTACGATTGAATAGTCGATTTTGATGCATCGTACTGAATTTACTTTGGACAATTCGGTGAATTTAGCCGATCTATTTCATCTTAATTTTATCTCATTCCTTTAAGATCGTAGTAATGTCAAAATTATAATTGTTTCGATCGATTACGATCCCTCAAACTAAATTGCTCACATAGACCGTAAACTATGACGGGAACAATTGAATTTAGTTCGTTTGCGATCGCTAACTTAACAACTCACAATAGATCGAATTCAACAATTGCTCAAAACTGGCTAAAATAGCCCAACGCGCCAAAAATGTACAAGTACGTTCCAAACACTTGCTAGTCATGCTTTTGGGCCAAGGTTAGGTTCTGTTTCGTCCTGGATCGCTTGACTGGGCTGAGGATCGGGTAATTTCAGCGTCACCAATGCTGCTGAGAGCACAAAGAACGCGGATACCCACAGACATCCCACCAGTCCATAAAACTGATAAATTAGCCCCGACAATACCGTCCCTGCTAACCGACCGCCAGA
>NZ_JANOJV010000126.1:0-3240 GCF_031418915.1 Chamaesiphon sp. VAR_48_metabat_135_sub
ACCAGTCCAGTGAATCCGCACTGGTTGGGGAACGTCAACTTTAGCTTCGACAGCATCAATTACTGATACTGCGTATTGTTTGGTCTCAATCATCGCAAAGTTGCAAAATTGGGCACCCGTACAAGAGACGACGGTGCGGCTAAGATTGCCTGGATTGACTTGAAACTTTTCCAGGGCTGGCTCACTTAATAATGTTGGTAATTTAGCATCGGCGACATGGGGAATGATGGCATTTTGTTCGACGGTAAATCTCAGTTCGCCAGCCCCATAAACCTCAGCCAATCTTGCTAATTCAAAGAAATCAGTCGCATTCAGCTTACCAACGGGGATATGTAAACCGACATAATTTAACCCCGCCTGTTTCTGAGCGTAAACACCGATATGATCGCGTTTTTCCCATTCAATTTCGTCTTTGAGTGCAGCGGTTTGGAGAGTTTTCCCGTAGACTAGTTCTGATTCTGCACGAAATTTCTCGATCCCCCACTCATCGATGAGAAACATCAATCGCGCCTTCATCCGATTTGCACGCAAACCATTATCGCGGAATAATCTGAGAATACTTAAACTAAACTCAACGACTTCTTCAGGTGCAATCCAGACATTCATCGGGATCGCTGCATCACAACGTTTACCGGAAAAAAAACCACCAACTAAAACATTAAACCCGAACGCATCATCCTTAAATGCAGGGACAAATGCGAGGTCATTGATTTCGGCATGAACCGAATTATCGCGACAACCCGCGATCGCGATGTTAAATTTGCGTGGTAAATTACTAAACTCAGGATTGCCCTCGCCCTTACTAATAATCCGATCCTGCAATTCCTGAATCATCGCGCGGGTATCATACAATTCCCCTGCTTCAATCCCTGCAACTGGCGAACCCGTAATGTTCCGAACATTATCCATCGCTGACTGCATACTAGTCAGTCCAACAGCTTCCATCTTGCGGAAAATTTCCGGTAAGTCCTCAATCCTAATTCCCCGTAGCTGAATGCTCTGACGGGTGGTAATATCCGCAGTGCCCTCATCTCCATACCGTTGGATGATATCACCCATAACCCGCAACTGGTCGCTAGTTGTAATCCCGCTCGGTGCTCGCAACCGCATCATAAATCGCCCAGGAGTTACGGGACGGAAAAATACACCCAACCACTTCAACCGATGCTCTCTATCGGTCTCATCCATCGCTTCCCAGCCAATCCGTGCGTATTCCTCTAGCTCGGCTTTGACTTTGAGTCCGTCTTTTTCGGATTTGAGTTTCTCAAACTTGTTTTGGGTGGCTGGTGTGGCTGTGGTCATGACTGAAATCCTCGCTAGCTTGACGCTGCACAGATTGAGCTTTGGTGGAAATTAACTTGATTCATCATAACTTAACGGTAATGACTGGCGCGATTGGTATTGTCTGTTACAAAATTAGCTGAGAGGTCGAATATACGGATTCATTAAATGCAATATACGGATATTTATGGCGATCTTAATCTATGTATATCAACAGCCAAGGCAATTTCTTCTAGTTTAAACTTCATTTCTTGATAAGCTTAATGGGAGTTTTACCCATAATTTTGTCGCTACTTCAGTATTCCAAGCGTAGTATTTGATCTGGGCTTGTTTTAGTCCTTTTGCTTGCCTATTCATTTTTACCTGTGAGTTTGCAGTTGAGATCGTCTCGATTAGTTTTAATTTCTACATGTGACAAGATGATCGATCGAGTGAATGTCTACAAACTTAACTCGTGGGCGTAGCCTCTCTGCAAGAGAATCGCCTTAGATCTCTAAATTAAATTAACAACTAATAAACTGGTTTCTTTGGTAATAAATCCGAAATTTTGGAATTTATTCTGGCTTTTCCTGAAAATACTGTCCCTGTTTTACCGCGATTAAAGTTAATGTAATTAACATCTCTAACTCTCTCTGGCAAAGGCACATACCCAACTGAATCGGCTACTGTCGAAACTTTATTGATATATAGTCTGACAAATTTACCAAGTACCTGTCGATTAGCACTAGAGCGGAGATTCACATAAATAAACAAAGGTCTAGAAAGTGGCTGATACTGATTTTTTTCAACGGTTTGAGTCGATGGCAAGATTGCCCCTTTACCGTTATCAACTGGTAATAGTTTTAACTTACTTTGATTTTCTTGGTAGTAAGCATAACCAAAATAACCCAAAGCATTTGGATCTTTACTAATGCCTTCTACCAAGGCTTCATCATCTTCACTAGGAGTGTAGTCTTTACGGCTAGCTTTAGATTTTCCAGAGATCGCCCCATTAAAATAATCGAAAGTACCAGACTTGTCACCCGCCCCAAATAGCTTCAAAGGTCGATCGGGCCATAAAGCACGTACTTGTTTCCAGCGCAGGATTTTGCCCTGTGCGGCAGGTTCCCAGATCTTTTTCAATTCGGCGACGGTGATGTCTTTTGCCCAATCATTTTGGGGATTGATGGCGATCGTCAGTGCATCAAAAGCGATCGGAAACTCCATATACCGCACCCCATTTTTCTTGCAAGTTTCCATCTCTGCTAGCGAAATTGGTCGCGAAGCATCGTTAATGTCGGTTTTACCAGCGCAGAATTTTTCAAACCCGCCTGTCGTACCAGAGAATTTAACTTCAACCTGCCCCTTATTGCTCGGATCTGCTTGAAACAGCTTAACGATCGCTTGAGTAATTGGATACACCGTACTCGAACCATCAATCTTAATCGCTGGTGCAGTCACCTTGCCCGTTGGATCTCCATCAGTCCCCTGCGCGAACAATTGGCTGTGGGCGGATGGGTTGGCTGTTGCGGTGGCACTAGCTGTTAAAGCCAGCAGTCCTAAGACTGTCGCGAATTTTTTGACTGTTGCGTTCATTGTGTTCGGTTCCTTGCAGATTTTCAAATATGTAACCTAGGTTGCTACCTATTTCTTGCCTGCGACTGAAGTCGCGGCTAATGATGCGAAGTCCGCGAAGGCGGACTAGGAAATTAGTCCGCTTTTGCGGACTTCGCATCACTCAAAGTGGTTAAAACCACTTTGAGTGTAGGTGGCAACTTGGGCTATATGTGTTTGTCATTAAAGTTAATCGCCGTCGCCAGCTTTCCAGGCGATCGATTTACTGGGCTGAGGATCGGGTAATTTCAGCGTCACCAATGCTGCTGAGAGCACAAAGAACGCGGATACCCACAGACATCCCACCAGTCCATAAAACTGATAAATTAGCCCCGACAATACCGTCCCTGCTAACCGACCGCCAGA
>NZ_JANOJV010000127.1:0-4055 GCF_031418915.1 Chamaesiphon sp. VAR_48_metabat_135_sub
CAGGGGTGGAGAATTTCTTGCTCTGGCGACTGTATTTCGTAATATAGGTAGGCAATCCGCGCTGATAAATCGGATCTTTCTTGTCCAGATTGAAAACTGGTACTCCATACACGGCATACACATCATCGCCATCGCTGAGTAACTGAGTTCCCGTTCCAGAATGCGGGATAGTTTCCATGCATTTCTCACAAACGAGCTGCTTATCGCCTAGAGTCAAAGTGCCATTCGGTTGCTTTTCTGGCAAGATCAGATACGCCGCAGTCGGGGCTTCCCGAGGGCTGGTATAAATGACGGGCGGGCGTGCTAATGCATCGTGATTATGACCGACAAATTTCTCGAACCGAGCTAGGTTATACGGTAATTGGTAGACATCCCAATCCTGGCGTTTGACGCTTTTGTGCAACAGCAAACCATCGCGCTTGGCACCCCCATCGCTAATCCAGGCGAGTGCGTAAATATCGCCATCGCGATCGAATCGAATCGTTGAATCCTCAATATGTCCGCCACTGTGCATCGAAACTTTGCCATATCCCAGCTTCTCCTTGGCATAGTTAGCAATGATATCGGCTAAATTGATGACTTGCCATTTGCCGCCGCGTTGTGCGTACTGAATCGCATTACCGCCAGCAAAGATCGTCGGGACTCCCTGAGGAGTGAAGTTAACGTACCCAGGTTCGTAACGGGGGAAATAGTCGAGCAGGGCGCGTTCGTGCCGGAAATAGGAGCCGAATCTTAACGGGAGTTGTAGCGGTGCGTCGGTCTTAATTTCTGGAGCCTGATGATTCCACCAGCGCGTTCTAGGGCTGCTAGGATTGAAGAGTTCTCCTTCAACACCTTTAATCTCCACATCTGATGATGATTTGTATTGTAATGGGTAGTCTGCCAGACTAACGATCGATGGCAACTTTCCCCCTGCTTTGCCTAGAAATACTCTGCCAATGTAGAACTCACTGTTTGGGTGCGGTTGGTAGTTAAAAACCTTGCTAAATAGATACAGTCCAGACACTCGATCCCAACCGATACTAGAATCCTGTCCGCATCTAAATGGTGTTTCTGGTTTCCAGGTATTAGATCGACGTACCATCGTGAAGGAACTCAGGGGAATGCTGATTTTTTTCCAGCCCTGCCAGTTCACCTTGATGCTAGCGAGGAAGTAATCATTGACATGGAAAGCTTTGGGGTCAGTTGGGGCATTGTTTGCCACCCCGACAGTCAGGATTTCACCAAGGTTTTTGGCAGCATACAGATCGAGATTTAGAGCCTGTTTGCCACACCAATTTTTCGGAACGTCATTGGTGTGAATAGTTGGGACGCTGGGCAGATTTTTCCAGTGTGTGGCTTGCAAGCCAGCGCGTTTGGGGGCGGCGACAGGTTTAACCGCAGTTGATAGTTCTACAAATGATATTTTGTTGGCATAAAACGATCGCAAGTCTGCTTCTTTGTAGCGACTCAATAAGTCTGGAGCAGATCGCCAAGAACCGACAGCGGCAATAGTTTGAGGAGAATTGTCCGGTGCGGGGTTCGCATGTGCGATGCAAATTGAAATCATCACTGAAACGACGATCGTCAATACATTTCTTAGTGATTTCATCATGCTAAATTCGATCGGCCCGATCGATTTGAAAGCGATCTTCCCAAAAAAACAGTTATAGCAGTCGCCAGGGCAGTCAGGATGTTTGGTGAGGCTAGATCTAGGCTGTTGACTTTGTGCCTTTTTTGGGGTGTAGTTCATCCAAAAAATGTTAGCCCTTACTATCGCTGAAACCCTGTCATAGATAGACTTTCAAGCAAAGCAAATTGACACAGCACATTTTAACTGAAAACCAACAAATTCAACAGCCTAGGCTAGATCCCCGACTTCTTCGAGAAGTCGGGGATCTGATCTGTCCTAACCGCCTTTTTAATCGATCGCAATTGTTGTCGGTGCAGCTCCAGAATTATTGATATCTGGGGTATGTGGTTTGCGGAAATCAGCATATAACTTATCCCGCCAAGTGAAAAAGAGATCGTAGTCGGGATTATCTGCAAACCCAGGCACACCCTTCCCTTTCAGATTTTCAGGAATATTGAGATATGGCCCATCGGGGATTTTGAGCAAGAGACTCAAACCCGCTACCGTCAAGTCTGCTAGAGTAGGGGTATCACCAGTAAGATAAGCACCAGAATTTTGAGCCAGTAGCAAACAAATTGATTCTAGACTGCGGTGCATCTCTGCTTTAGCTGCCTTAATCGACTCTGGTGTCAAACCTAATCCCAAACCGAGTATATCGACAGCCTCTTTGGGAATCGAGCCAATCAAATTTTTGAGCACGTCAGGTGTCCCGATCGGTAAAATAGAAGTTCTGAGGTTACTATTCCGCAGACTTTCAAACAAAATTTTACGTCCTTTCGACCCGATCGAGTCATCCGCCCATTGCTCTAATAGCAAGCAAGTTGCCTTTTGTTGGGGATTCGTCGGTACAATGGGTCTATCTGGGTACTTTTTGTCCAAATAGAGAGCAATCGCGGTGGAGTCAGCAACTACAGTATTACCATCTTTGAGTACGGGTACTTGTCTTTGTCCAGAAATCCGAAACAAGTCCAGTTGACCCATTCCTGGCACAACCTCGATTTTGCGGTATGCTAACCTTTTATAGTCCAGAATTAGTCTAACTTTTTCCGAAAAGTGCGACAATTCAAATTGGTATAATTCCAGCATGTATTTTTTTCTCGATCGTAATTCACAACAGCACTATCATTCATCCTAGAACATCATCAGTGAAATGCATGTTTACAACACTACGGTTTTCACTCCGATCTGATTCTAATGTCTAAGCTTACGCCCAGCGAACGAGTAGAATTTTCCCTCTGGCAATACTGGATTGCCAGATTGGTACCAATGTTGTATGTCACAACTCTGACGATCTCGCTCCCTAAAATTTTAACTCAGTCCTGGTTTGTCTCTGAGTTAGCAGCTACACAAGAGCAAAAATTACAGAAACAGTTGCGATCGATCTCGATTAGAGTATTGGCACACGGCGAAACCATCGGTTCGGGGGTGCTACTCCATCGAAAACATCAGGTTTATACCATCATCACTAATACCCATACGATCCAATCAGCCAGTGCGCCATTTCAACTACAAACCCATGATGGACAAGTCTATGCAGCCGCTTTAATTACCCCTCCCACCGGACACAATCGCGATCTCAGCATCCTCCGCTTTCAAAGTCGCAAGCGGATCTATGCTACTGCCAAATTAGCTGCAGCCAATCCCAAAATTGGCGATCGAGTCTGGTCTTCTGGATTCTCACTAGATCCTCCCAGTGACAGTTCTAAGCCTGCCTGGGCACCGAACATCGTTAGCGGTCAAATCACCCAAATTCTCCCGATCGCGGTTTCTGGCGGCTATAGCATTGGCTCAGATTATCCGATCGTCAAAGGTATGAATGGTGGACCACTAGTTAATCGATCGGGCGAACTAGTCGGCATTAATGGCATTCGCGCCAATTCTCTCTGGGATACCCCAGCACTACTCGAAGATGGCTCGATCGTTAGCGATGTCCTTCAACAGCAGCTCAATCGTGCTAATTGGGCAATTCCGATCGAGTTTATCAAAGACTATGCGAAGCTTTAGGCAAATCCACTCTCCCCTATCCACAAACTCAAACCCCGCTCGAGATATTCTCTCGAGCGGGGTCTAAAACAAAATGGAGCTGGGCAGAGTCGAACTGCCGTCCGCCCTGGGTATTAACTTTCCGCTCATTCACAGGTATAGTCTATCTAATCCTCAAGACGGGAGTGACCTATTATCCCAGGTCGCAGGATGCTCTGATGAATCTTAGCTATCCAACCTACCAGAGACGGTTAAATAGAGCATCCGTTGAGGTTTATCTATAGTAATTAACGGAGTCATACTATAAATGCTCGAACTCAGAAATTAATCGTAAGTTGTTTTTAAGCAGCTACAGGAGCGGCTTTACGAGCGAAAGGTACAATGTTGTTTGCATCTATATTTATTTGAGCCGATATTAACGAGAGTAGACTCCCTCTCGACCTGTATCACAGTGCAGCTT
>NZ_JANOJV010000128.1:0-43281 GCF_031418915.1 Chamaesiphon sp. VAR_48_metabat_135_sub
GCGTGTTTTTTGATTATTGGGAAAGCTGAGAATAAATCGGGTAAGACTGTCTTTGATGCCGATGTCTACGGACGAATTTATGATGCGGATAATAATAATGTATTGCCAAATCGAGGACGTGTGGGTTTAATTGAGCAGGTACCACCAGGTATTAATGATTTTGAGATGCGGATTACTGTACCATCGAATGCACGTCAACCGTTGCAACTGAAAAAGTTTAAAGCATCTGGGTTTACCACAAAAATTAGACAGTAAATTCTTCAGTCAGGATTTAGGATTTGGAATTTGGGGTTCGGGATTAGGAGAGATAATTTTTCAGAAGCACAGGATCGTACCTCAATTTAGCAACGCCCACTTATCACTACTTCGCTCTATGCAATCTACTTTTTGGCAATCCCCCACCGCTAGATTAGTCTGGATTTATGGTAGTTTGAGTGCGATCGCTAGTTTGATGCTATTCCCCTTACTCTGGTTATTGAGTACAGCACTCAAATCGGCTGATGAAAATATTTTTCAGTCGCCACCCCAGTTATTACCGACTCATCCGACAATAGACAACATTATTACCGTCTGGCAAAGTAATGATTTTGGACGCTACTTATTTAATAGTAGTGTAGTAGCGATACTCAGTGTAATTATCAATCTAGTTTTTTGTGCGTTAGCAGCTTATCCGTTAGCCAGACTAGAATTCAAAGGTAAAGAAATCATTTTCTCGATCGTGGTATCGACGATTATGATTCCATTTCAGATTGTGATGATTCCTCTCTATATCATTGCTGTGCAACTGGGATTAGTAAATACCTATTTGGGTGTAATTTTACCCAATCTTGCTTCAGCTTTTGGTATCTTCTTGCTCCGTCAAGCCTTTCAATCCGTACCCAAGGAACTCGAAGAAGCCGCGAGGATGGATGGCTGTTGGGAGATCGGAATTTGGTGGAGTATCATGTTGCCCGCAATTCGCCCCTCCTTAGTTACCCTGGCAATTTTTGTGTTTATTGGTGCGTGGAGTGATTTTTTATGGCCATTAATCGTGCTGCAGGAAGACACTTATTATACGCTACCGTTAGGCGTGGCTAAATTAGCCGAAGGTGCATTTGGCTTAAATTGGCGATTGGTAGCGGCTGGCTCAGTTATTTCAATCGCACCTGTATTAGTCTTATTTATGTTCGTCCAGCGGTATATTGTGCCGACATCCGCCGGAAGTGGGGTGAAGGGTTAAAATAGTCACTGTATAGCGTAAAATTGTGTATAGTACGACACGAATTATTGCACTATAACTCATATGTCGATCGTCAATATCCAGGATGTTCGGATCGCCGAGACAGTCAATCCCAAACATCCAAACCAAGAAATATTAACGCTAAATTATCTCAATCGCCAGTATTCCTTAGTCCAATTTTTTCCACTTAGTCGATTGGATTCAGCTCAAAACTTATGGCGACATCTCACGACCGATCGATCTCAAATATGTATAATTGTTAAAGACAATCAGAAGTATTCTGTCTGGGCTGAAACTATCCAGAAACCAGTCAGCTCCGATCCACCCGATCTGCGGCTAGAATCTGTCTTTCGCGCTCAACTCTGTTTGATTGATGGACTATGGGCTGAACTAGAAGAATTGTTAGGTCAAAATCAATCAGCAGCTTTTGGCAAGGAGATACTAATTAGCATACCAAAAATCTCATCGCGCACCGAGTTATTGGCAGCAGTTACGATCGCTAGGCAACACGGAAAGTCCTTGGTGGAGCCGCTCGGAACGACAATCGATCTAGCTAACATTTCAGCACAGCAATTATCTAAGTTATACCAAGAAATCCAAAGATTGGGGGACAAATATTTAGGTAAAAATTATACTAAAGAACTATTCGGCGATCTACAACAGAAATTACCACCGCAACTCAAACAAAGTCTCCAAAATTGGCTGGGTAACTGATTGATAATCTCACATCTTGCACCATCTGGCTCAATCCTTAGTGCTGGTAAGGGGGAGTGGGGAGAAACACACTCACCACCTGCTTTTTGTTCCAATCTGATTTATCGTGAATATGTATTGATGCCAGATGAGAGTAATTGATAATTTCTTTTTCCTTCTGGGGAGAGGATTGAAATAATAAAGTTCCTGAAGCCTAAAACCTAAAACCGAACCCCTAATCCCAAATCCCTAGTTTGTTCAATTGCCACCAGGGAATCTGGGGTGACTCGTGGTGTTGACGGTGATAGCCGAAATGATAGCAGGTAATTAATGACCACAATGTCGATCGATCGATAGTTATGGCCCGATGTCGATTATCATAACCGCCTTCAGGTTCGCGATGGGGTAAGAAAGTCCCAAAGTAAAAAAGCTGGAGCGAACTTAATAGGGATGGGAGAATCCAAAATACAACTAGATTAGCGAGCGGAAATTGGCAGATAATTAGATAAATTGTCAAGATTGCGCCCAAATTCATTAGTTGTCGCCAACTGATGTGTTCGCACACGAATTGTCCGTACCATGCCCAAAAATGCGATGTTTCTCCATCGTGAAAATCGGGATCTCGATCGCTAGCTGGATATTTATGATGTAAGTGATGCTTGATGGCAAGTTGTGAATAGTCAAATCCAGCATACAACCATAAACACAATTGCCCGATCGATCGATTCAAGTTAGGCCAATCACCAACATTCCCGTGCATCGCATCGTGAGCAGTAATAAATAATCCTGTATAAATCCAAGTTTGCCAGCCAACCAGACAGAGCAACAAAATTGGATGCAAAGTTTTAATCTGAACTTGAGTGCAGCTCCACAGGCTAATTGCCCAGACTCCAACGATCGTCATAGCTACCTGTAATGGTAAGCTGTTCGTGAGTCCTCGGAATTTTGCTGTCATTAGGTTTTAGATTTTAGGTTTTAGACGCATATTTTAGATATAGAGTTTGAAACCCACATTAACATGCTTCCGAATCGAAGTATCTAGCTTGCCTAACATAAGAGATAATAAACACTCTCATAACTTAAGCAATATTTATTGAAACGGCTTGCTTTTTTGTCAATAACTGCTTTAATATCTTAACAAGACAGTAAAGTTTTGTAAACAAAATCTAACAAATATCTGTTTATCCCATATAGGGTCATAGTAATTATGTCTATTTCACTCCAGTCTGCTCAGTCAATCTTTTCCAACACTTTAGTTGCTGATGCAATTCCTGCTGTTACCGCAGCCTTCGACCAACTCAGCGTTGAAGACCAATTAGCTTTACTCTGGTACGCCTACACTGAGATGGGTGTAACGATTACTCCTGCAGCCACAGGTTCGGCAAGTATGGCACTCGCGCAACCATTGCTCGACCAAATCAAAGCAATGCAACCTGATGCCCAGACTCAAGTTATGACCGATTTGGCAATGCATACAGATACGCCAATTTGCCGTTCGTATACTGCATTCCGCATGAATACCAAACTTGGTTTCTGGTATGAATTGGGACAAATGATGAAACAGGGTTTGGTAGCACCAATTCCCCCTGCTTACAAGGCTTCTGCCGAAGCAAGTGCGCTACTCGACACGATCAAACAACTCGATGCAGGTCAACAAATCACTGTATTGCGGAATACAGTAGTTAATATGGGCTATGACCCCGCACGCGGTCAAGATTATGACAAACGCGAAGCACCTTCCGTCACGCCTAAATCTTTTGCCGATCGCTCTCGCGCCGCAATCGAGGGTGTAGATAACTACACTGTGTTAAGCTATATCGATAACATGAATGCCTTTGATTTTGTCTCGGCATCCAATTTATTCGTAGCCGAAGGTGCGCTCCAACCGCCATTTCAAGCTCCTGTTGTCGGCCCTGCGGCGATTCTCACCTACATGCGTGAAGAATGTGTGGGCTTGAAAATGTTACCAGAACGTGGTGTTGTGGAAACGATCGAAGATGGTTATACTCAAGTCAAAGTTACAGGTAAAGTCCAGACTCCTTGGTTTGGTGCCAGTGTCGGGATGAACATCGCTTGGCGATTCCTACTCGATCCTCAGGGTAAAATCTTCTTCGTCGCGATCGATCTTTTAGCTTCTCCTAAAGAGTTGCTCAATTTACGCCGCGCGTAATTGATTAGCTAGTAATTAGCCACCAAGAAGTAAATAGGGATGGATAGATAAATATCAATTCATCCCTATTTTATGAATAGTCTTCTGATTAGGATAGTTCATTACTTGTCGGTCGTCAGTTTTTGGCATACTATTAATTGGCACTAAATTAGTAGATATTCGCTAATCATGAAGTTTAAGTACTGGCGACTAGTTTTATGCTGTGCTATCGGTATTTGTTGGGGCTGGTTTTGTCATCAGGCAATTTCGGCAAGCATTAAGAACCCAAATTTACCCATATCACTAGTGTCTGCAGTAGTCGGTAAAAATTTGCATCAGCAGATAGAGATCGATAGTCAGCATGTCAATTATCGACTCTCCAACGGAGACGCTACGCGAACGAATGATGAGTGGATTGGACGGTTAATCCTGCCCAATTTGGAGGAAGTTAAAAAATTCGATCGCATCGATTGGGTGTGGGTAAAAATCAAACATGCACCAGCAATAAATCGCGAGTTAATTGGTAAAACCATTCGACTGATATGGCAGCCAAAATCTACGATTGAGGCCGATGTTCGTCAGGTTACTACCGATATTAATTTTACACCTGGGACGATCGCCAGTCAAAAAGAAGGGAATATTCATCCGCAACGACTTAATGGTAGATCTCGCGTCGGCGCACTTCAATCACTAGCGGGAGCTAGAGAGATTGACAATATTTTGGTAAGATTGGCAGGGGTAAATATCGATCGGGAAAATAGTTCTAAACATCCGATCTTGACGATCGATCGCGAACCAGTTCAAATTACTGGAACATTAACTGGATTAGTCAAGGTTCTCGGCACAGATCCTAACCTACCAACTGATTGTAATCAGGTTCAATCCTGTCCCAAGGAGTATTTTCGAGTTAGACATTACAATCCCAACTCGCGAGGCTTTGACGGGCAAACAGAGACGATTCTGATTCCCCAAGTACCAGCGAAAAAATCGGGTTTACTGCCCAGTACAATTCGGGATTTAGATCGATCTCCAGCCGGTCATCAAGGTTGGTATATTAATGGGGAACGCGATGCTAGTGGTTTATTTACCGTCGCCGCGATCCAACCGCGATCTTTATTTACTCTAACACCCCAACGTAATCTGACAGGTGCAGATGCAAAATTAGACTATCTCAACGATCGACATTGGGCAAATATCCTCCAACAAAAAGGCACATTATCACAAGTTACATTCGATCGTCGCACGGAACGATTGGGCGATCGATCGCTAGTCATTCATTTATTTGGGGGGATTGGCGGTAAAACTGGTGACAGTCAAGGATTATGGCAAACTGTCACCGGACATTTTGCCTATGGAATGGCGACAGTAATTCGATCGGAATTTACAGGTGAATTGGAGTGGGAAATCGAATACAACCAAGTATACGCCCACAATTCCGATGGAATTATCGCTGGCAAACAAGATTGGGCGACTTACATGGGACATCTCCAGCGTGGCTGGTTGGCGACTCGTCCAGTTGCCGATTTATTAATTAATTATCCCCCAGTAACGGAAGATTATGATTTCGGCGGAATTCAGCTCTCACCGTTGACAGAGTTACAACGACAATTGCACATTGCAGGAGCGCGTTATCGCTCTGGCGATGGGACGGGAAATGCTAGTGTCACACCTGCGACATCCTGCGTGCAAGATGCCAATCAAGCACTGTATGTCACAATTCGACAGTTAAATCGCCAGGTTCAGTCTCAACCGCAGATTCCAGCTTGGATTGCTACTCACCCCCAGCACCCTCAAACCCTGAGATTTAGAGAGTTACAATCATTGGGAGCCGAGTTAGAAACAACTCTCGCACCATTGGGAATAGTCCGCCAAGATTGGCAAGAAAATGCGACTAAATTAGCTGGAACCGGATTAGATAAGGGATTTATGAGCAGTAGTAATCCAGTAGCTGGATTAATCAGTTGGCGAACGATGTTACCACGAGGTGCGCAAGATGGGATTGCCAAAATTTTCAGCCGACATGGGGCGACAATTTGGTTTTTAAATACTGTTCAGGTGGGTGGTGTGAATCCAGATATTATACCGATCGCACCGACTATTCTATTCGGTCAATTTCCGTTATTATCAACTTTAGTAATTAGAATATGGGCAGGGATAGTCACATTGCCAAATTTATCTGACTGGTTCTTCGTATTGGTATTAATAGTTTGTTATGCAGCGATCGCTTTGCCGATCGGATTTGGATTTAGTTTTTTGACATTAGATTATGCACCCAAAAGTCAGCTAAACATTGCAGACTTAGGTCTGGTAAAATTTGCCCAATCCTGGGTTTCGATCTTTTTTATGCCTGCACTAATAGAAGAGATAGGTTTTAGATTATTATTGATTCCACACCCGATCGAGACAGCCACATCAAAAGATATTTATATTTGGTCGGCGATTTCTTTGGGTTTATTTATTATTTACCATCCAATAAATGCCCTGACACTTTTTAGATCGGGTAATCCGACATTTATGGATTGGCGATTTCTCACCTTAGCTGGCTGGTTGGGTGGAGTTTGTACGATCGCTTATCTGATGACTGGCTCAATCTGGTCATCCGTAGTAATTCACTGGTTAGTGGTAGGATTGTGGCTAAACATCTTCGGTGGTAAACAACGTCTAATTAAGTCGTAACTCGTAACTACTAAGTCGGCTGGACTTCGTTAAGATATCGCTTTGTATTTTGCCACCAATTAATTTTTCCATCTTGCTCGTACCCCGATCGATAGTTAAATACCCTATATGAATCCTGCTCAGGAGATTGGAACACCACCCTCGATCGAGAAAATGACCTTCGCTACCAAATTTGCCTATGGTACTGGAGATATTGGTGGCGCAGTAATTGGAATCTTATTACTGTCTTATCTCTCACCATTTCTGACAGATGTCGCTCATCTAGCACCTGGTTTGGCGGGTGCGACGCAATTGGTAGTTAGAGTTTGGGACGCTTGTATCGATCCGATTATTGGGATTATGAGCGATCGCGGCGACATTTTTGGTGCCAAAATTAAGGCGAAGTGGGGAAGACGTTATCCCTGGATGCTATTTGCAGCTATTCCATTTGGGCTATTCTTTATCTGTCAATGGTTAATCCCTTTTCCCGAAGCAAATCAATGGGGGTTATTTAGCTTTTATACGCTGGTGTCGATGTTGTTGGGGACATTTTTCACGATGTATAGTCTTCCCTATACCGCGCTGACGGCTGAGTTAACCGAAGATTATAACGAACGAACTAGTTTGAGTAGCTTTCGATTTACCTTCTCCCTGGGGGGAAGTATCGTTGCTTTATTATTTGCGCGGGCTGTTTTTCAACAGGTAAAAGCCCCCGCCCAGCAGTATTTAACGATCGGGATTATCTGTGCGATTATTGCCGTATTGCCGATTTTCTATTGTGTGTGGGGAACGCAATCCCGAGCAAAACTCGTCCATGAACATCAAGCTGCGAGAATTGAGAACGCCAAATCTCTCTCACTCAAAGAACAATTGCGATCGGTATTTACCAATCGTGCATTTATGTTTGTCGTTGGTATTTATCTCTGTTCCTGGTTCAGTCTGCAACTTACGGCTGCAATCATTCCCTATTTTGCCGTAAGTTGGATGGGATTAAAACAAGCAGATTCACCCCTAATTATTCTCGCCGTTCAAGGTACCGCACTGGGAATGTTATCTGTCTGGAATAAAATCAGTCAGAAAGTTGGTAAAAAAGCAGTTTACTTCATGGGAACGGGCTTCTGGATTATCTCCCAAGCAGGTTTATTTCTGCTTCAACCAGGTCAAAATGCGATGCTCTACACTCTAGCTGTTATGGCTGGATTGGGGGTGTCTACGGCTTATTTAGTGCCTTGGTCGATGTTGCCAGATGTCATTGAATTGGACGAATTAGAAACCGGACAACGCCGCGAGGGATTATTTTATAGCTTCATGGTGTTTTTACAAAAAATCTGTCTGGGTGTCGCGCTAGCCGTAATTTTACAGAGCCTGGAATGGACTGGTTATATTCATCCCACAGATACAGTTCTTGCACCAGTACAACCGCCAGCAGTATTAATGGCAATTCGACTCGCGATCGGCCCAATTCCAACTATATCGCTAATTGGTGGCTTAATTCTTGCTTATTTTTATCCAATTACCCGCGAACGTCACCAACAAATTCTTTTACAATTAGCAGAACGACGCAAGTCAGTCGATCGCTGATATCACTGATTTCAACGAACCCGCCCTCACCTACTGTTGACCTTTCACCGTTGTGGCGTGCCAGTAGCAATCGTATTTTTGATTGGATTGATGAAGAAATATTCAGGTTGCTGGTGTGGTTGGGCCGGTTTGTACAGAGGTTGATTGCAAGTTTGGATTAGTGGCATAAACCTGTCCCTACAGATTATTCTTTACCAATAAATCAACGATCGACAAATCCCTGAAAATCTAAAATATCGAATCCTGGCTGATAAGAATTAGCATCAAAACTGTCATTAATGTTTTCCTCGCGAAAGAGTCGTAGCATTCGATCGGCTTCGGCTTGTTCCTTTGCGAGTCTTTCTTCAGGGGAAAGAGAATTTATCCACTCGACTCTAGCGTTTGCTTCCGCTCTAGTTTTGCTGGGTGTACCAATCCCCCAGACGGCTCTATTATTGGGGTCGTAGTAGGTGCCAATATACCTCAGCGTCAACGAGATCCGAGGTGCGTCCGCGCCGTTACTCCCAAGCTGTTTGATGCCATGATAGAACTTTTGGTTGCTGTCTAGGTTCAACATAAACAAGGAACCGTGGGGTAATGGCAGTTTTTGGGGTACCGAACCTTTCTTGTCTTTCGATCGAAATATCATCGATCGAGTTGCCCCCAGCGAGACATTCACGATAAATGAAGGGCGGATTACATCCAGGGTTTTATCCGCATGTTCGCCGATAAAATCGCGACCGTTGCGATAGAGTTGAATCAAACAATGATTCAATGGATGACCGATTCTGCGTTCGACTTCTTGCCGAATCGAATCGATCGTTGGTGTCCAGTGGGTTAATGGGGGCTGTTCATCGGCTGGATGTCGGTATAATGGTTCTACACCATCAGGTTCCTTCGTGCCTTGGAGGGCAATTAAACGGGGTACTGCGCTGCCACGATGAATCATATTATGCCAAACAACTTCGTCGTGCAATCGATCGAATGTCCGATCGTCAATGCAAGCTGAGAGCGAAGCACAATGCAATGTGCTATCTCCAGCAATGTTGCTCAGTCTAACTGGATTGCTGTCTGAGAGCAGTTCTCCCCAATTTCTAGTCGTAGCTCCGAGTTTTTCGAGTTCTCGAATTGCTAGCAGATGTTTACCTGGCGTGCTAGCAGAAGTTGCTTCTTCTAAAATCTCTACCTGATAACCCAATTGCATCGCTGACTTTGCGGTGTGAAACACGCAGATATTAGTCGTGACTCCACAAATAGAAACTTTGGTAATTTGTCGATCTTGCAACCATTGATGCAGTGTAGTCTGCTCGAAAGCATCGTACCAATGTTTGAGGATGTAAATTTCATCATTTGTTTGCGCTGCAAAAGCACTGTGCAAAGCAGGGGCGATCTCGCTACCCCAAGTATCTTTGGCACAGCAAGGTTTACCAATGTGGGTTTTGCCTTGGAGTTCTTCTGATGTGCCCGTTACTTCGCCATAATTTGAAGCGATCCAAGCAACATGTCGATGTTGTTGCCTTGCGGCTTGTACCAGCCAATCGATCGCATCGCAGAGTTGTTGGGGTTCGATATGTCGCTTGCTAAAAGCACCGCCCTCCGTTAAAAGTCGTTCTGGAGATCGACGAGCAAAAGAGCGGAGAGAGATTTCATCGATCCTGTTTGCTGAGAGTCATTGTAGCTGCCACGTTCATTATATAACTTACCGTAGGGTCAGGTCCAAAGGCTTCTTCAAGAAATTGGAGATCTTGCCGTAACGATCAAAATATCCTAATTTCTCTGGCGATCGGACGAACCTGCTGTAAGATATTTCCAGCGATATCAGATAGAGTATGGACCCCCAATTAATTGTAAATGGCATTGCCCTGGGTAGTATTATTGCCCTGGGTGCAGTTGGTTTGACTTTGACATATGGCATTTTGCGCCTGTCAAACTTTGCACATGGTGACTTCATGACTTTGGGAGCATTTATCGCCTGGATGTTGAATATGAGTCCGATTCCAGTACTAAATAATATCTGGGTATCTATGCTAGTCGGCATTGTGGCGACGGTAGGCGTTGCATTGCTATCTGAAGCCATTTTGTGGAAACGAATGCGTCGCGTCCGCGCCACAGCGACGACGTTGGTAATTATTTCGATCGGGTTAGCCTTATTTATCCGTAATGGAATTCTGTTAATCTGGGGGAGTGAGGCAAAGCGTTATAATCTGCCTGTGAGTGAAGCGATCGATCTATTTGGCATCAAGATTAAGTTCTATAATTTGGTCGTATTAGGATTGGCAATAGTGGCAATCGCTGGGTTGCATTTTCTCTTACAAAATACCAAAATTGGTAAGGCAATGCGGGCGGTAGCCGACGATATCGATCTAGCTCGTGTGACGGGAATTAATGTCGAACAAGTCGTCTTATGGACGTGGATTATTTCTGCTAGTTTGACCGGATTGGGCGGTCAAATGTATGGATTAATTACTAATGTTCGTCCCGATATGGGTTGGTTTCTAATTATGCCGATGTTCGCTGCTGTGACGTTGGGCGGAATTGGTAATCCTTATGGTGCAATTGCTGGAGCCTTTATTATTGGCATCGCTCAAGAAGTTTCGGTACCAATTGTCGGTTCTCAATATAAACTGGCGATCGCTCTAATTCTGATGGTATTAACTCTACTATTTCGTCCTCAAGGATTATTTAAAGGTACGGCATAATCGCTACATCCCCGACTTATTCAAAAAGTCGGGGATGTGTCTCGCCGGAAGATGCTGTCTAACACATCCTATCGTTAAATTAGAGTAGTCGATCGAGTTCTCGATTCTCCTTAATTTTATTGACAATTTGTTTGATTTCTTGGGTACGATCTTTAGCAACAATTAGGGTGACATCGCCATCGCGAACGACGACGACATCTTCTAATCCGATCGTGACTACTACTTCATCGGGATTGCTAGCATAGAGCACCGATCCTTTGGTATCGATACAGACATGATTTGCTAGTTCGACATTAATATTATCGCCTTTCATCAGTCGCTCGATCGCGTTCCAATCGCCCAAGTCATCCCAACCAAAATCAGCGGGAATTACATGGGTTAATGTGGTTTTTTCCATCAAGGCATAATCGATACTAATTTTTGGTAGCGTAGAATAAATACTTACACCTTTTTCGATTAGTAGCTGCATCAATTCTGGTGAATATTTCTGGAGTTCGGCGATCGCAATTTTGGCAGTGAAAATAAAGATGCCACTATTCCAGGTATAATCACCACTAGCAATAAAGTTTTTGGCTGTTTCTAAATCTGGTTTCTCTGTGAATCGATCGACTCGATAGGTTTTTAAATACCCAAACTCGCCGCTGGATTCGCCCTGCTGAATATAGCCATAACCAGTCGATGGAAAAGTCGGTGTAATGCCCAAGGTGACGATCGCACCCTGATTCTGAGCCAATTCCACCGCTGACTCGATCGTCTTGGCAAACGCATCGACATCGCCAATCCAAGCATCGGCGGGGAAAAAGCCAATTACCACATCATCCCCATACCGTTTGGCGACTTCCAAACTCGCCCAAGCCACAGCCGCCGCCGTATCTCTACCCTCTGGTTCTACTAGTAAATTATCCATCAGAAGCCTGGGTAATTGCTCCTGAACACCTGTCGCGAGCATTCCCGACGTAATCACCCAAATATCATCCCAACTACCCACAATCGGCAGCAATCGATTAGCGGTGGCTTGCATCAGACTTTCGCCACTACCATCGAGACAGAGAAACTGTTTGGGGCGATGTTTGCGGCTGAGTGGCCAAAACCGTTCGCCTTTACCACCAGCAAGAATTACAGGGACAAATTTTGGTTGCATGGAATCGATCTAGAGAATCACTAAATTTTACTTGCAGTCGATCGCAATTAATTCACACTACCATGACTTCAGCCGCCCTCAAAATTCAAGGTAGGGGCAATTCATGAAGCGGCGGTTTTATTCGGGGGGAACCCTCGAATAAAAAACCGACAAGACATTGCCCCTACCTTGAATTTTGAGAAATAGCCGATTTCTATTGCTGTAATTAACCTAAGCAGGATTAGTCTGAGGTTGACGTTGTAGGAGATTAATCACCGCCGCTTTTTCTAAAAGTCCGACTAGAATACCATCGCTATTTGTCACGCTTAGAGCAGTAACTTGTTTGGATTCTAATTGCTCGATCGCTTGTAATAATGGTCGATCGCTGATAATAATTGTGGATGGTTCGATCGATCGCATTAGTTCACTGACTAATGTATCCGCCCATCGATCGGATTCGATCGTTTTAAGTGCGTCTAGTGCTAATTCGCCGACTAATTGTCCAGCTTCGTTAGTAACTAGAAACTTTTGCCAGTTGCTACCAGAAAGTGTACGTTGGTCTACAAATTCTCGCAGAGTGATATCTTCAGTAATAATTGGACTATTGGGAGTAACAGCGTCTGCTACAGTTAATCCAGTCAGACGTTCTTGAACTCGCGCAAACTGGGCAGATTTACCCGCATTTTGGAGTAAGAACGAACCGATAAGTAAATTCCAAATATTGTCGAAGCTACCATACAATACTAGCGGTAGTAAGCCAGACGCGATCGCCACCCACCCAAAACCTTGACCGACGATGCTGGCAATTTTTACTCCCTTGTAAGGATTTCCTGTTACTTTCCAGACGATCGCTTTCAGGATATTACCACCATCGAGCGGTAAGCCAGGAATCAGATTGAATAAGCCGAGGGATAAATTAATCGCCGCTAATACTGCGGTGATTGCAGCTAATGGGCCAGTAATGTGACTTGTAAAGCCGATCGCTGTCAGAATACCACACAATAATAAACTAACTGCGGGGCCAGCGATCGCTACCCAAAAGGCGGCGGCTGGTGTGTCAGATTCTTTCTCTAGGCTGGCTAATCCGCCAAAGAGGAACAGGGTAATGGATTCTACTTTAATCCCTTGTTTAATTGCCACGAAGCTATGTCCTAACTCATGGGCGAGTACCGAACCAAACAATAATAATGCAGTAATTAGCCCTAATATCAACGGACTAGCACCTGGGAGATCGGGAAACTGCGCCGCCAACCCATCTCCATAACTCCATGTCACCAACCCTAATACCAAGAACCACGACGGGTTAACGTAAAAAGGGATGCCAAATAAGGAACCGACCCGGATATTACCATTCATAACAGCGACCTCTAACTCTAAAGTCAACGAGCAGTTGTTGTCTCGATAGGTCTATTGTAACGAAATATTAAGTAAGCTCTCATTATTCAGACGGCGTAATATCCGTCTATGGCGGTTCGGTTGTAGCTAGAGGTTAGGCTTTAGACTCTAGTGACATTATCACTAGATTGTGTTTTTGGCAAAAGTGCAAGCAATGCCCATGCGAAGTATAGCAACTTGAGTTATTTATCTAAACTTTAACTAGGACTTGATTGCCAACAATTTTTGCAGAATAGGTAGTTAAAGGCTTTGTCGCAGGGCCTTTCAAAACTTTACCATCGGCGGCAAAATCCGAATCGTGACAGGGGCACTCATATTTTTTCTCTTCAGCTACCCATTTGATATCGCAGCCTTGATGAGTACATTTGGGGTTGACTGCAAATAATTGCTTAGGATTAGCTGGATCTCTAGCAACTGCGACTTCCTTTGTCTGCAAATATCCAGCTTTCTCTAATTGGGTGACAGATCCGACAACAGTAAAACCGTCAGCCGTTTTTTGTGTGATTGGTTTAGCAGCACTAGGATCGCCTGTACCTGGGGGATTAGTCGTAGTTACTTGAGTAGACGATTTACTGGGAGCACAAGCCGCAAGGACAACTGGGAAGCAACTAGTCAACCAACCGATACTAAAATAAGTAATAAAGGAACGACGTTTAATCATAATTTTGGGAACACGATTTGTTTGAATAAAGACAATAAATTATTTTTCTTTATTCTAGCGATTTTTTACTACTATTCAAGCTATGCTTTGCATGGTAAATGTAGCAAAGAAAGATCGGATACTAATCGACAGCGATGGCATCTAAAATTAAATCGGTGCCATAAGTTTTTAAATACCAATTAATCAATTGCTGTTTTCAGACTGCGACAAAATTGCTCGATCGAGGATAGCCCTTGTACAGGTGTTCCTTCGGCTAAACGTTTAACCATCGCACTGCCGACAATTACCCCATCTGCGCCCCATTTTCGCACCTGTTGAGCGTGTTCTGGGGCGGAGATCCCAAAGCCAATTGCGATCGGTTTATCGGTGACACTCCGAATATTTGCTAAGATATCGCCTACTCGATCTTCCAATCCCGATCGCACGCCAGTTACACCAGTTACACTGACTAGATAAATGAATCCTTGAGACTTCTCGGCAATTGCCACAATCCGCTCCTGAGAGCTAGTTGGCGCAACGAGCAGAACGATTTCGATTCCAATCTCCGTCGCAGGTACTAATAGCTCTTCAGCTTCCTCTAGGGGTAAATCTGGCACCACCAAACCCTTGACTCCAGCCGCCGCAATTTGGCTCAGGAAATTGCGAATTCCTAGATTGAGGATGGGATTGTAATAAGTAAATAAAATAATCGGTGCTTTAATCTGGGGACTGACTTGAGCCACCATCTGAATCACATCATTTAACTTGACCCCTTTTGCCAATGCACGGGTAGCCGCAGCCTGTATAATTGGGCCATCTGCCAAGGGATCGGAATAGGGAACGCCCAACTCGATTAAGTCGGCACCTGCGGCATCGAGGGTTTTGAGAGCTGCCGCCGTAGTTGCTAAGTCAGGATCGCCAGCGGTAATAAACGGAATTAAAGCACACTGTTGGCGATCGCGTAAAGACTGAAAACAACTAGAAACGGAATGCATATGCAGGGGGGAGTAGGGTGTGGGGGTGTGGGGTGGGTGTGGGAGGTGTGGGGGTGCTTGCGTCCAAACGCGATATCCACTATCTACTATTCACTTAAATTATGCTTGACGTTCTTTTTCGATTTCGGCTTGGATTTTGGCTAATTGTTCGGGCGTAAGTTCTTCGAGACGTTTTTGGAGTACGGCTTCTTCATAGTCTTTGAGCTGTTGGGTATAAGTCATTTTTTTAGTCGCTACCCGAAAGACATAGCTAAATGACCACCCCAAAATAATCATCACTAAGACTAGTTGACTCCAAATTCCAGCATTAATATTATCTAATCCAGCAAGCTGTAGCCCTAAATATCCAGCACCACCGATCGCAAAGACGACAATTCCAATGATAATGACATCAATTCTCCGCATTATTCTGGATCTAAGCCTCAATTGCGCGGCGTTTGGGACGAAAATTTAGGAATGGCGATAGCAATAGCATTCCAGGGAAGAAGAAAAATACCAGGAAATACATTAAGAGCCGCTCGATCGAACTAGCTACATACCATCTATTTTGGAGATATAGATACAATCCGCCAGGAATTACCAACAGGTAGGCTCCGCTCAGAATTAAATACAAGAGTGCGACGATCATATATTTGATATCTGTCTACTTAGTTAACCTCTATTCTATCAGCTTAATGGGTCTGATTCGTTCAATGTCACACTTGATAAAATTTATAGCCAATTCCACCAATGACCGCCCAAAATAACAATCCACAGCAGACACTCAGTAATCCATCGAGATTAATTTCCTGGACATTCGATCGATCTTCCTTAGACTTAAACAATAAGCTTGCAATCCAGTAGCCTGGAATTTTAATGATGGTATCAAAGAGGATTGAGATAAAGATCCAATTGATAATTTCAGCAACAACTTCTCCCATTGCCTTGTCTGAGTATACTTTTGGTTCGACTAGGAAATGTCTTCCGAATCATTTTTTTCAATTCGGTTAGGGAGCGGCTGGCGAGAAGGTTGGAGACTCTGGAGCATTTCGGCAATTTGGAGATTTTCCAAAGAGAGATGTTTTGCTTCGCGGAGCTTATGCCACACAGAACGAGACATCAACATGCTATGCTCAATTCGCACCGCACCGATTTGTTGGAAGTATTCTTCGCGTTCGGGCTGATAGTCAGCAGAAACTAATCGCAGTGGCTGCGAGGGCAAATATTGACAAGATCTAGCTAGTTGTGACATCAGCTCCGGATAGAGCCAAGTATATGCTGGATGGACTGTTAATTCGGCTTGATGGGTTTGGGGAGTGTTTTCGCCCAACAACTGACGTTGGTGGAGCTTCTCTCCTGGAGAATCGTGACTCAGAGATAACCGATAATAACCGATCGCGGCTTTTCTTTGGGTTTCAAAGACATAATTACTCACAGATTGTTTCTGTTGGAGCCATTCTTTGACTTTACCCACTACCGTTTGGACGAAATTATTTTTAAAGTCGTGGATTTGACGATCGAAGACTTGACGCAATAAGGGCGGCATGGATACTGTATCTAATTGGTAGATCAGTTGGGCATCCGTATTTCTGACGGGGAGGAGGTTGGGTAAATCTGGTTCCCTCTGTGCCAATTGCTGTAGCAGTTCGGGCGAAATTTCCCAGTAGGTGAGATGAGCCAGGGGTTGGAAACCATTCTGCCGATATAGAGCCAGAGTAGAGTTATCATTGACATCTACTTCGAGCACCCAAGTACTTGCTTCAACAATATGCTCGAAACAATAGCGGAGTAATTGAGAACCAATATCGTTTTTCCCCGTAACTTGTTCGGGGGTGGTTGCCTGACTATCGATCGACACCCATTCTACATGCCAGGTGCTGCGAGTCCGATTAAAAGGCGAAACGCTAATAATACCACGTACCCGCTGTTCGCACTCGGCCACTAACAAGGCTCGATCGGTAAAAGTGGGAGTGGGGACAATATTGAGGAACTGGAAAGGTGCATACCAGCGAGTCATGCGCCCGAGCAACTGCTCGATCTGAACTTTTACTGCTGGATCGGTAATAGTTGTTTGTTGACATAAGTTAGCAATCGCGTCAATATCTCGATATTGCAGCGGACGAACGATCGTCTGATGTTTAGATCCATTAGTCGCGGCCATTATATATCCTTTGTCAACCTAGAGGTCGATACTACTATAACATTTTCAACAAGATTGAGATCTCTATACCTATTTACGAGAAATGTTGGTCATCGCTGAATCCGCCCGAGTCAAGAAATCGAGTAATTCTCTTGCTTTTTAAAAACTATTTGCGACTTACTACTTACGACTTATTTTCAGTTTTTCCCCTTTGCAGGGAGTGTGAGCGAGCAAAATTGGAAATACTGAATCCTAACGGTGTAAATGATGCTTTATTTATTTTTTGTCCATGACAGCGGTGATTGCCTTAATCGCCGATGTCAAACCTTCTCCAGCTTTAGCTTTGTCAGGGGTCGCCGATCCCATCGCAGTTTTGACCATTTCTAGCCCACTGGCAATCATCGGATAGCTAGCACCAGCTTTAGCTTTAACCATTGGTTCTACGGCTGGCCATAAACCGCTAAACTTATCAAATTGAGACTTAGCCTTGGTCATATCTCCACCTTTGACGGCAGTGTTTGCCATTACTAATGCAGTTTTGACAGGAGTTAATTTGAGTTTCTCTGCTGGAGATAGTGCCGCACCTGCTGCGGGAGCAGTTGCAGTCGGCGCAGTAGATGCACCAGTAGTGGGAGCAGCCGCTTCAGGTTTGCCAGCAGGCTCGGTAGTTTCGACTTTTTTGCCGCAACTAGTGATGGTTAGAGCAGCACTGAGACATAAAACGGTTAATAAACTGCTAGCTTTGATGGTAGTTAATTTCATAGACATATGGATGTTTGAGTAAATTTGATAGTTCGCACTACATTCATATGATAGCGTGGAAATAGTGGATCGTGAATTGTAACTAGTGGACCTTGCAGCCATTGGCCACAGAGGGGAGAAGAGTGTGGGAGGGATGGCTGTACCACCGTAGTGGGAAGATGGGGATTGGTAGGGAGTGTGGGAAGATAGGGAGGGAAGAGGGGAGATGGGGGCGTGTGGGAGGATGGGGAAGAGAAGAAAGATAGACGATTGTGTCCTCTCCCCACATTCCCCACATTCCCCACACTCCCCACACCCCCACACCCCCACACCCCCTAATCGAACATGTCTCTACCACAAACTTGGAGCGATCGCTTTGAAGGTACTCTACATCCATCGATCGCTAAATTTAATGCTAGTATTGGCTTCGATCTCGAACTGATCGAATACGATCTGACTGGATCGTCTGCTCACGTTCAAATGCTTGCCAAAACTGGGATTATTAGCCAGACTGAGGGCGAACAACTAGTCGCTGGACTAGAGCGAATCCGCACCGAATATCGAGCGGGAAATTTTAATCCTGGTGTCGATGCTGAGGATATTCATTTTGCTGTCGAACGACGGTTGACGGAAATTGTTGGCGATGTCGGGAAAAAAGTCCATACAGCTCGATCGAGAAACGATCAAGTCGGGACTGATACTAGATTATATCTCCGCGATCGCATCCACCAAATTCAATCCCAATTGCGGGATTTCCAGCAGGTATTACTGACGCTTGCCGAAGCCAATGTTGATACGCTGATTCCTGGCTATACGCATCTCCAACGCGCTCAACCGCTGAGCTTGGCTCATCACATGCTTGCCTATTTTCAGATGGCTCAGAGAGACTGGGAGCGGCTAGGGGATGTTTACAAACGGACGAATATCTCGCCGTTGGGTTGTGGTGCGCTTGCTGGTACGACTTTTCCGATCGATCGAGCCTACACCGCCCAGTTACTCGGTTTCGATGATATATATGGCAATAGTTTAGATGGTGTGAGCGATCGAGATTTTGCGATCGAGTTCCTCGGTGCCGCTAGTCTGATTATGGTACATCTCAGTCGCTTGGCAGAGGAAGTAATTATCTGGGCATCGGAAGAGTTTCGATTTGTCAGTTTGACCGATCGTTGCGCCACTGGTTCGAGTATTATGCCTCAGAAGAAGAACCCTGACGTACCCGAATTAGTACGTGGGAAAACTGGACGAGTATTCGGACATCTCCAAGCGATGCTGGTGATGATGAAGGGTTTACCGCTGGCTTACAACAAGGATTTGCAAGAGGATAAGGAAGCTCTATTTGATGCTGTCAATACGGTACAAGCTTGTCTGGAGGCGATGACAATTTTGATGAACGAAGGGATTGAATTTCGCCCTGCGCGACTCGCTGAAGCTGTCGCATCTGATTTTGCAAATGCGACAGATGTCGCCGACTATCTCGCGACGAAAGGCGTACCCTTTCGCGAAGCTTATAATTTGGTGGGAAAAGTGGTAAAAACTTGCTTGAGTCAAAACAAACTCCTAAAGGATCTCAGTCTAGTCGAATGGCAAGAATTACACCCAGCCTTCGAGACAGATATCTATGCGGCTATCGATCCCAAACAGGTAGTTTCAGCACGAAATAGTTATGGTGGGACTGGATTCGATCGAGTTCGTCAAGCGATCGATCGAGCCAAAATTCAACTTAATATCTAATGACTATACTAGTTGAGGCAAAGGTGATGGTCGAGAGGAATATATTCCCCCATCCACTCACCCACCTCTAGTTGAAAGCTGAAATCGGGAATTTGGCTTCCCCCCAATGAAAATTTAACTTTCAACTTTCAACTTTCAACTTTCAACTAATTTAGGTTGCTGCTGCTGAAGTATCTTCGTTATCTTCCTCAGCCGAAGTTCCACTAGATTGAGGACGGAATCTCGATTTGAACATGCGTCCACCAGTTGGGCGTTTTCTGAATTTACGAGCGTAAGCCTGATTACGCTCCGCCTTTTCCTTCTTCAGGTTGCGGCGTTTTGCCATATGTGCCTCTGTAAAAATAAACGATAGAGAATACTCACCAATCCGATGTGGACTGGATCTGTTAAAGCTGTGCTAGAAATCCTTCGCTGTCTCAATAAAATATTAAACCTAACTATCGGAACTTAATCCGATCGGACGCAGCTTCAGCAGATCCTATCATACGCGATCGCGAGCCAAAAAAACTAGAGGTCGATTTTCCAGGGGGAGAAGCTACTTGTGGTGAACTGCTGGGACTAAGCATCGCTGAAGTGAGTTGAACCACGCCAACGATCTCAATGTAGGCACAGTCATACTATCATTTAGCTTACCGTCGAGTAAGTTCGGCAGATTAGTTCGAGCAGCATTCAGCAAACGAGCGATTGCGCCCGTTAGATCCATCTCATCTTTTCCCCGCTTTCAACTTCCAACTTGCAACTTACCTTTATGCGCGATCTCATTTCTCGAATTAAACTCTCAGCAGGACAAATATTCTGGCGTGAAGCAGGAGAAAGTCATCGCCCCGTGCTGATATTTTTACATGGCAGTTGGGATGATAGTCGTCAATGGCAAAAGATTGTAGAACCATTGAGTAAGAACTTCCATTGTTTTGCAATCGATTTGCTAGGATTTGGAAATTCTACCGCAATCGAAATGCCAAGTTCGATCGAGACTGAAGTTAATTGTCTCGATGAGTTTTTACATGCACTCCATTTGCGTCCGGTTTATTTAATCGGGCATTCCTTAGGTGCCTGGGTTGCTGTCAGATATGCCTTAGAATATCCAGATTTAGTTCAAGGTGTTGTGGCAATTGCACCCGAAGGATTTTCGCTAACTAGTTGGCAACAATATCGTCGATTTACTAAATGGTTGCTCGCACACCCGTATTTATTTCAACTCTGGCTGAAGGTATTAGAGATATTGACATCCGTTAGTGATAGTGCTTATCCATTAGTAAAAAGCCAAGCCTATTGGAATTTTTTTAACAAGTTCCAGACTACTTGTTATCTATTTTTTCGACGATCTAGAAAGGTAATTTGTAGTGAATTAGTTGCCGATCGATTGTCTCAATTTAGACCACCTTTTTTAGTTCTACAGAGCGACGCAGACCATCGATCGACGATCGAACAAAGTCAATCTTATGCTAAAGCTGTCCGCAAATCTGAATATCGGGTTGTTCAGAATGTACCATCGCCGGAATTGGATCTGCAATTTGTTCGAGAAATTAAAAGATTTCTCGATCGAGTTCAAACTAAGATCGATCGAGAAGAAGTAGAATTGTGGTAGGAATATAGTAAATTAAAAGCCTAATAACTTACTAATTAGTGGCAATAATGTCGCGCAAGCACTAGCAAGCTTGGCGGCATCTGGTAGGCTAGAAATTGTTCCTTTGAGAAATGTTATCGACCTTTTGGCTGCTTTTTGAAGGACATTATCTGCTTTTGCCTGTCCAGCTTCAGCTAGAACTTTAACCTCTGCTAGAGCTTCCACTTTATCTTCAGGTGTTAATGCTGGTTCGGCTTCAATTGCAGCTTGCAACTGAAGTAATAACTCTTTCAGGCTCTGTTCGTTGGTTCCAGCGGAATCTGGTAGTTGGTTAATCGCGTTAGTGACATTGCCACTAATTTCGCCGAGATTGACAACACCACTGACATCTCCACCCACTAAACCGCTGATGTTGCTAATGTCTCCACTGCCAGATGTAATATTAATTGAACTTTTTTCAGACACTTTATCCCCCAGTTGGTAGTTAGTTTCAAAGTAAAACTTTTTGCCCTCGATCGCACTCATCACCATTTGTTCTAGACTGCGGATGCGTTCGTCTTTTTCAACGGCTGTGGCTAAGAGAGCTTTGATATCTTTAGATGGTAATGCAGAAATAGTCCGATAGCGTTCAAAATATTCGGCACTAAGTTGGGAGCTATCTGTTTTACCTGTTACCACCGCCTGCAAGCGAATTTTTTCGTTTCCCCGCCCTTCCAACGCAACAACTTCCAATCCAGCTTCGGGGTAATGCTCTGCCACTTCGGTTAGGGCAATAGCCGCTGCACTAGGATCGATACCTTGATAATGATATAAATCTAGAGATTTGAGCGAATTTGCAATCTGTCGAGGATCGAGATTTTGTTGATTGTATAGATTCAGCGTTTTAATAATGGGTGCGATGAATTCGGCAAAGTCACCTGCTTGAAAAATTTCCTGACGATTATCCGGTTTGCGCCAAGGTTCGGGATCGTCGATTGTGGGCAGTCTCATGTAAGTATAATCGCACCTAACTGCCTCGAAGATCGTATCGATCGAAATCGCCCAGTCTTGAATATAGGCTCCTGTCAAGCAAGCACCATGTAGATCCGTCTGGTACAACTGAGTTTGCACAAGTTTGGCTCTGGATAAGTTGGCATTTTGCAAATTAGCTTCGCTGAGATTAGCACCAATAAAGCTGGCATCGGTGAGATTGGCATTTTGGAGATTGAGTCCACGTAAATCACATAAATCGAAATTCTCAGCTTGTCCATCTTTAGTCACCACCAACTGGCGCACCCGAGCATCTGCAAGGTAAGTTCCCTCCAATTGTCCTTGTTCTAAGTGTTGTGCCTGAAACCAATTGGTGCGAGTCAATTTGGCAGAGCGAAAATCGGTACTTTTAAGTTTTGCGTTAGTAAAATCGGCATCAGTGAGATTTGCACCGTGAAAGTTTGTTCCACCTTTAGCAACTAAACCTGTTGCAATGAAATAAATAAGTTGATACTTTTTATTACTGGAAATTGCCAACCAACCCGCCCACGCCCCAGTCATAATTGAAGTTAAAGCGATTTGGAAAGAAATCCAAGACTCGATATTATCTCTCGAACCTAGTCCGATACCATAAACAATACCAAATGTTCCGACAAAAATAGTTGGAAATTTAGGATGCCAAATTGAAACTAGTCGAGCGATAGCAATACCAATCGCCATATTAACAGCACCAGATAAATTACCAGCAATTGCTAAAGCTACAAGCTGAACCTGATTGGCAATTTCAACTTTAGAGGTAGGCATGAAGGCAATCGTGGCGATCGAACAAGCAGCAACAACTTCTACACTAATAGCTAGCAATCCGCTTAGTCCTCGCAGTACAACTATCGCAAGTAGGAAAGCCAAGCTAATCAGAGCAATAATGCTGAATAAAAAACTGTCTGAATTACCTATTAAAATATTGCTGATAAAAGTGGCAGAATGTCCAGCAATTAATCCGCCGAATAATGAGATTGCGATCGCAATGACAATCAGCCCAATTTTCCAGGCAACAGTTAGTCCAGCTTGAGCATGACTAAAATTAGTACCGACTAAAATTGCGTTCGTAAAATTGGTGCCACGAATATTAGCATGGCTGAAATCTTTGCCGCTCCAGTCTTGCCCGCTTAAATCTCGCCCACTAAAATTCGCCCCTGTTAGATTCACCTGTTAAAATTCCCTTGCTATTTTAATTGTCTATCGAATTACCTACATTTCCACTCGAAAACTATTCTAATTACTGGGTAATTTATTAATGGGATGCGGCATACTGCTGGCAAATTTATTTTGATTTTATTTATTGCTCTTTCTCTAGCTTCTCCATATATAGCCATACTGATAGACGTGTCTGTGTTAACACGATCGATTTGATGATTTCTAACTTTATTGTTGATTGTTTGATTAGTTGTGTTGCCATTGCCAACGACAACAGCACCTTGTTGGTTATCAATTACAGTTGCTGTATCTCCGCCTGAACGATCTCCATTTACAATATTCGGATATTGTTTTTCCATTTTTTGAGCCAGCGCAAAATCGAAATTTTTTAATAGTAGAAATGCTTCTTTCCGAGTTTCGCTATTATTACTAGTTTTCAAAATAATTTGATTTAGGGCTGGAGTAATAATCTGGGAATGACCTAACAATATTTTTGTTTTCAGAATATCGCGATATAGATAATCTATTTTAGAAGCTATACTTACACGTTTTTCTGGCATTTCTGCTGGATTTTGAACTACTTTCAGTAAACTGCTAATAATAGAATTACGGGTTGATTCATCATTTATTTGCCATAGTGTATACAAAATAACCTTATCGAGATCTTGTGTACTTGATGAATTTCCCATCAATGATAATAGAACGTTTGTGGATGAAGAAGCACGAGAACCCATCTGTCCTAATGTCATAATAACGAGCAGTCGTCGATCGGCAATTTCTGTCAATAATTCTGTCGATCGATCTCTAGGAGCTGCTTCGAGGTAGCGCAGCAGAATTGGAACGGCATCTGAGCCACAAGCCGCCAATGTATCTACGAGCGTGGGATTAGTAGGTAAATTTTTGATATTATTCTCGATTTGCTGGATACTACATTGCGTTGTTCTTGTTTGTGCCAAGGATGGTGCCGAGATCGATAAAAATTCACATGCTAACAGTCCAAAAGCAGCTATTAAGCCAACTCTATATTTCGATCTATCTCGAATCATGTTAAGTACCTGTGGAAAAACAATTCCATGACATGCATCGTTAAACCCAACTAACACACCAATACTCTATGTTAGGTTTTATTCTTCAACTAAACTCACACTGAAAAATTTGTCGCGATCGGGGCAGAGACATCTTACCGTAGTAGCTGACATTTATTATACTGAAGTTTTGTGTATATCTTCCGAACACTTAACAAAAATAGCAGATAATCCATGAAACAATAGATCTCGATTCTCTTTCAGAGAGGCTACGCCAACGAATCTCACTCTATTTCTCGAATCCATTGGTAAAATTGCCTGTAAATATCCAACCAAAAGATCTCCATCACCACCAGTAAAGATTATCTGACTGTCTGGATATAACTGCTGCCAATCTTGGATAAAATTGCTAATTCCCGCACTAACTGTATGCAAAATTCCACTGGCGATCGAGTCTGGTGTATTGTCGCTCCAACGTGTTGGTAATTGTTGGGGTAATATTATTTCTGGTAATGCTGCTGTCCCTGTAGATAAGGAGCGTAATTGCAATCTCAATCCTGGCATAATTGCACCACCAATTAGACGACGATTATTGTCAATACCAGTAATTGTTAATGCTGTCCCGCCATCGATGACTAGAACAGGATAGCCATAAGTTTCACCCGCGCCAAATGCAGCTAATGCTCGATCGATCCCTAGGGTTTGATAGAGATTGTGTAAGGGAATATCAGCTAGAGTAATCTGTTTGACTTGAGGTAATTGTTGCCAAATTTCTGTTTGACTGGGGACGACAGAAATTAGATAAATCGGGATTCGATCTATTTCTAGCCGATCTCGTTTGATTATCGCTTGGAGATCGATCGGGAATAGAGATGAGGCTCGATTCTCATACTGAGAGGCGTTGCCAACGATTGTGAGATATTCTGTATCCCAACTCGATTGAAGTTTGGTATTTAAAAACCAAGCCCAATGATAACGGGAATTACCGATCGATAATCCAATCTGGATATTTTCATTCATTATCAAACAGGGACAAAGATATGTTGCGATCTACAATTTCTTTAAATGAAAATATCTCGGAGTAGAAACAATCGATCGATTGTTTCTACTCCGAGATATTTTGCTTGAGGGAAAATGGGACAAAATATTTGTCCCGATCGCACTTTTAACTATGCTGTAGCTAAGAGTTTGGCAGCCGCTGCTTTGAGTTCAGCAGCTTTGTCAGTTTTCTCCCAAGGTAACTCTAAGTCTTCACGACCAAAATGACCATAAGCGGCGACATCTTGATAGAAACGACCATTTCGCTCTGCAGGTAAATTCCGCAGGTTGAAGGTAGCCAGAATCCCTTCTGGACGCAATTCAAACTGATCTTCAATTAGTTCAAAGATTTGGTCGTCGCTAATGATGCCAGTGCCGAAGGTTTCGACTAAAATACTAACAGGACTAGCTACGCCGATCGCATAACTGAGTTGAATTTCACACTTGGAAGCCAAACCAGCAGCGACGACGTTTTTGGCAACATGACGACAAGCATAAGCCGCAGATCGATCGACTTTAGTGGGATCTTTACCGGAGAACGCACCGCCGCCATGACGGGAATAACCGCCGTAGGTATCGACAATGATTTTACGTCCAGTTAAACCAGCGTCACCTTGAGGACCACCAATTACAAATTTACCCGTTGGGTTAACGAGGAAGTGAGTGCTTTCATCTGGCTTGATGTCTAAATCTGCAAATACGGGGATGACTACAGATGTCCAGAGGTCGGCTTTGATTTTAGCCAAAATGCCAGCATCGTCGGTAATATCACCAATTGCGGCATCATGTTGAGTAGAAATCAGGATAGTATCGATCGCTACAGGGACACCATTCTTATATTCAACAGTGATTTGCGTTTTGCCATCGGGACGAAGATAAGGTAAATCGCCAGTCTTGCGAACAGCCGCCAACCGACGAGCTACTCTATGTGCCAAACTGATTGGTAATGGCATTAATTCGGGTGTTTCGTTACAAGCATACCCGAACATAATCCCCTGATCTCCAGCACCCGTCTGGTCGAAAATATCGGTGCTATCATCGCGATTTTCTTGTGCTGCATTGACACCCTGAGCAATATCAGGCGATTGTTGATCCAATGCAATTAGGACTGAAGCACTATTTGCCGAAAATCCGTTGTCGGCGTTTGTATAGCCAATTTCAGCGATTTTTTTGCGAGCTAGATCGATATAATTGACAGTAGCTTTAGTAGTGATCTCGCCAGTGATTAAGACGAGTCCGGTATTGACGACTACTTCTGCGGCAACCCGACTATAGGGGTCTTGCGCGAGTAGTGCATCCAAAATTGTATCAGAGATCTGATCGCAAATTTTGTCAGGGTGACCTTCCGTCACGGATTCTGAGGTAAAAAGATATCTACGAGACAAGGAAATAGTCCTCCTTAATGTTACTTACTGGTGTTAGCCTATGATATTTACATGGTACCCAAATTAATCCAGAATTTCACCATTCTGTAATTAGATGTGCTAAGACAGGATCTAGTTTCTACGCCATTTGTATCAAAATAGAACATAGGAGAATTGAAAATTGTTGACGCTTGGGGTAAATATCGACCATGTTGCCACGATTCGACAGGCGCGACGCACGGTAGAACCCGATCCGATTGCGGCAGCGGTATTGGCGGAACTGGCTGGAGCTGATGGCATTACCGCTCATCTGCGCGAAGATCGCCGACACATGCAGGATCGAGATATTCGACTACTGCGTGAAACTGTTCGCACTCGCTTGAATCTAGAGATGGCGGCGACGGCGGAAATGGTGCAAATCGCTTTGGAAGTGAAGCCAGACTACGTTACACTCGTACCGGAAAAGCGGGAAGAAGTGACGACTGAGGGCGGATTGGATATTGCTGGTCAACTCGATCGACTGAAATCGGTTGTGGACAAATTACAATCAGCGGGGATTCCTGTCAGCTTATTTATCGACCCAGAACCCGCCCAAATTGACGCAGCAGCCCAGGTCAAAGCAAAATTCATCGAATTGCATACGGGACGCTATGCTGATGCCAAGGAGCCAATTCTGGTGGAGAGGGAACTGACTAATCTAGCTGCAGGCTGCGAACTGGCGATCGAGTCTGGTTTACGGGTGAATGCCGGACATGGACTGACTTATTGGAATGTGCGCCCGATCGCCTGTTTACCAGGTATGGAAGAATTAAATATCGGACATAGTATCATCAGTCGATCGGTTCTAGTTGGGATCGATCGAGCCATCCGCGAAATGAAAGCAGCTATGTTTGGGGTGAATGGCTAGTTAGCTTTTTATTAGTGTGGTGGTGGGGGTAAGGGGTAAAATACAACTCCCTACTCCCCGCTCCCCGCTCCCCGCTCCCCGCTCCCAATTAAAAATCACACATAAAAGTCATGCAACCTTATTATTATTTAGTCGCTAGCAAGAGATTTCTGCGAGAAGAAGAAGATTTAGATGAAGTACTCACAGAGCGCGTTCGCAACTATCACGAACAAGAGAAAGAAATTGACTTTTGGTTTATAGATCGACCCGCTTTTTTGGATGCACCGGAATTAGCCAGTGTCAAAGCTAAAGTTCCTCAGCCAGCGACCGCAATTGTTTCTACAAATAAACAGTTTATTACTTGGTTGAAACTTCGGCTAGAGTTCGTAGCAACAGGTGAATTCCAGGCTCCATCGGCGACTATTCCCGATCCAATTGCCGTGCTGACCACAGCTTAGACGAGAGTACTAAGAAGGGCAATTCATGAATTGCCCCTCCT
This sequence comes from Chamaesiphon sp. VAR_48_metabat_135_sub, assembly GCF_031418915.1. NCBI lineage: Bacteria > Bacillati > Cyanobacteriota > Cyanophyceae > Gomontiellales > Chamaesiphonaceae > Chamaesiphon > Chamaesiphon sp. VAR_48_metabat_135_sub. Next base: position 28,259 of record NZ_JANOJV010000128.1, read on the forward strand.
AATGCCAGATCCCAGACTTCTTCAAGAAGTCCGGGGCATATCAATTATTTATCACTCCAAACATTGCGCCAAAATGGAGTGTTTCCATCAGCTTTTGGAAGTGTATTTGGAAAATCAATCTTGGTATAAATATCGCGAATACTCCAGCCAGTGAGATTAGCTAAATTACTAGCTTCTTTCTCCAAACGGGGGCGAAGAGCCTGTTGATATTTTTGACCAGCTTCACAACTCAGATTGCCTTTAAAGGGGTGATTCATCACATAGCGACCTTGGAAATTTTCCTGATTGCCAGTTTCTTGAAATACTAGATCTTCAGGGAATTTATCGCGGGTATACCGAACGTGGATGCGGGTAATGAAGGTATTTCCTTGAGCCATCATCGGACGGCGACGAAACCGAATGGAAGGATTCACAGGTACAGTATCGCCATTATTTTCCCAAAATACACCAGCTTCTTTTAATTCAGTTTGTGTCGGCGGTGCGCTCGCACAAGGATCGCAGTTGGAGACATTCCAAGCATATTCTAAGAAGGCAACTTTCTTCTGTTCCTGCTCGTATACTTTCTGGAACGTTGCTTTATAAAACGATCCGAAGTCTGACTTAACATATTCAGGTATTTCTGTGCCAGTTGGTACTTTCACTGTCCGATAATTAGTGAGTTCTACTTGTCCTTTGGATGAGAGGACATAGACAACTAAATCTTGTTCGCCACGAGAATTTATCATCCCCAATCGGATTGGTAGCATAAATTTGGGAGATTCATAAGCAATTTGGATCGGACGCAACAATTGATAGCCAGATTTATCAAATTCTTTGACATCTATTTTAGCAACAAAGAACTTGAGGTTTTGTTTGATATACGGACTTAATAATTCACTCGCACCTTTAGGAATATTGTAGCCACTTTGCCGCAGCCAGGTTTCCAATCCGTCTGATTGTTTAGCACTGAGAATTACGATTTCATATTCGTTTACTTTGAAGGTGTCTTCAACTGTTACGCCTAACTCTTGTCTAGAGCTTTCACGACTAGCTGCAAACGATTTTAATGATTGTTTTATCATATTTCCATTGCCAAATGCATCTGAGAACTGGAGGTCTCTGCAAGGATCGGGATCGAAATATTCAACTAATCGGGGTTGACTAAATGCGTCTAGTTTGTCGATCGTGCTGCGTTTGCCGACGTGGACTTGTTCTCTTTTAATGGCGACAGGGACGGGTATAACCATTGCGAAATCTTTAACAGCTCCTTGGAAATCATTTGCCATCGTTAGGATGGTTCGATCTCCATTTCGAGCGATAACTACTTGGGAAGCTTTATTAAATAATTTCGCATCTGCTCCGCCGACGTAGAAGCCACAAAATGCGAGTGCTTGGGTTGTATTAGAGAATACAAATATACAAGCGAGGCCTAGACTAATAATGATTCGAGTTAGATTTAACATATAAAGTTAGAGTCTTCAAATACTATATGAAATTTCGTAGGGTGTGTTAGCAATAGCGTAATTCACCCTACCATATTTGCTTTACTTATCACCCCAAACATTCTGCCAAAACTGATTACCATCAGCTTTTTTAGGCGTATTTGGGAAATCAATCTTGCGATAAATATCGCGGATGCCCCAGCCAGTGAGATTTGCTAAATTGCTAGCTTCTTTCTCTAATCGGGGGCGGAGAGCCTGCTGATATTTTTTGCCAGCTTCACAACTCAGATTACCTTTAAATGGGTGATTCATCACATAGCGACCTTGGAAATTTTCCTGATTCCCTGTTTCTTGAAACATGAGATCTTCGGGAAACTTGTTTCGAGTATAACGAACGTGTAAACGAGTGATAAATGTGTTACTTTGAGGTGCCGAACGGCGAAAGCTCGGTGGAATATTTCCCGATGAGCTATTACCATCATCTAACCAAAATACGCCAGCTTCTTTTAATTGTGATTGTGTTGGCGGTTCGCTAGAACAAGGATCGCAATTACCAGTATCCCAAGCATATTCTAAGAAGGCAACTTTTTTCTGTTCTCGCTCGTAGACTTTTTGAAATGTTGCTTTATAGAAACTCCCAAATTCTTTCTTGATATATTCAGGTATTTCTGTACCACTAGGGATCTTGACAGTTCGATAATTAGTAAGTTCTGCTTGTCCTTTGGGTGAGAGAATATAAACAATCAAATCCTGTTCGCCGCGAGAATTTATCATACCTAAACGAATCGGCAGCATGAATTTAGGCGATCGATAAGCAATTTGAAGTGGACGTAATAATTTATCCCCAGATTTATTAAATTCTTTTAGATCGATTTTAGCGACGAAAAATTTGAGTTTCTGTTTGATATATGGACTTAATAATTCGCTAGCACCTTTGGGAATATTGTACTCATTTTGCCGCAGCCATGTTTCTAGTCCATTAGATTCTTTAGCACTGAGAATTACGATATCATATTCTTTGACTTTAAAACTATCTTCAACTGTGACACCTAAATTAGCACCGCTTTTTCTCATGGCTGGTGCAGCAGCGGATGGACGAGGAAGAGCAGAATCACTTCTCTTTTCTGCATCCATCATCGGCGCACAAGGATCGGGATCGAAATATTCTACTAGTCGGGGTTGACTGAAAGCATCTAATTTCTCGATCGTGCTGCGTTTGCCAACGTGTACTTGTTCTCTTTTAATGGCGACAGGAATGGGTACAACCATCGCGAAATCTTTGACGGCTCCCTGGAAATCATTTGCCATCGTTAGGATCGTGCGATCGCCATTTCGAGCGATGACTACCTGAGAAGCTTTATTAAATAATTTTGCATCTGCACCACCAACATAAAAGCCACAAAAGGCGATCGCTTTAGTTGCACAGCTAAGTACGAGAATACAAGCAAGACAGAGACTAATAATAAGTTGAGGTATGTTCATTAGGGGATAGGGGGTAGGAATTTGGGATTCGGGATTTGGAAGTAGATCGATAGCCCGCTTTTACCTCATGCTTTCAATTCGCTATAATACCAATTAAATCGAGGTGCTAGCCACAGACGATCGAATAAAATTGTCAGTGGTGATATAGTAAATAAAGCAATAAATACTGCCTCATTAATATAGAAGTAATTGCGGAGAATAAATGCTAATCCGGCGATCGCGATCGACCAGATAATTCGCGCAAATCGAGCATTGGGAATCGATCGTGGATCGGTAATCATAAATAAGGTAAATAGTAACAGCGAACCACTCATTAATTTATGAAGGCACACATCCCACGTCCAACCTAGCCAGATATTTCTGGCAATTTCTAATAAAGCATAACTACCCAAAAAAGCTACACTAGTATCCCATCGCCCTACCCGCTTGAGGACGATGCCACCCATACCGAAAAATAGCACTAAATACCACCAATCAGATCCCCATTGCCCAGGTGACACCCAAGCATCGGGAGTGAGGATTAAGGCGATAATTATGCCAAAATTAGCGGGGTTAAACCAATGCTTTTTGTTGGTAGTAAAAATGAATTTACTGGCGATCGCTAGGATACCAGCTAAAAGCATCGTACTGACTCGATCGGCACGCAACAGCAATGATAAACCCAGGCTAGTAATCAGGGCACTTTTGAGTGTAGGTAGAAGATTTTCTGTTGGCTTCAACAAACTAGTCAGTACTAGTTGTGTTAAGCAACAACTGAGGATTAAAGTTAGGATTAATTCTGGTTTAATCGACCAATCTCTGGTCATAATTCCTAGTCCCAGAAATGTAGTTAAAAAGACGATCTGATAATCTCGTGGATCGCTAAACATAGGGGTCGTGGATAGTGGATAGTGAGTAGTGAATAGAAGATAACGTGAATTTATACACGACTTCTATTGGGAATACTGTATTTGTCGATTGAGATGATGCTGCGATCTAAAGATACAGGTTGTGGAGATCGAGTTCCTGAAATTTGATAAATAACTTTAGATTCTGGCGTTGCTCGATTGATGTACAATCTGTCGTTTTGAAACAAACAGTTATCCTATTCTCCTGACTCTCCCCTTTCTTTTCTAGCTGTTCTGGCTTGGAGTATGATAGATCGTGGATCGAGTTGTTGAAAAATTCGATCTTTACCGCCAATCGATCGAGATAACTAGTTATGGATGATACGAGACAGGGCAACAATAATCTAACAAATGAACCCCATTTTTCTCATGCACCACGCTTGAAACGGATGCGCCAGCTAAGTAAGTTACTTGATGGAGCAATTGCGATTCCTGGAACAAAACAACGTATCGGCTTAGATCCCATTTTGGGATTGATTCCTGGGGGTGGCGATACAGTTAGTGCTGCATTATCTGGCTATATTATTATCGAAGCTGCACAGATGGGCTTACCACGCAAAGCATTGATGCAGATGGTGATGAATCTCATCATCGATACGGTGGTGGGTTCAGTACCAGTAGTGGGCGATATCTTTGATGTGGTTTCCAAAGCCAATTTACGCAACATGCAAATCGTCGAAAGTCATGCTAAATTATCCGCACCTAGTGCCAAAACAGATAAATTGTTTATCAGTTTACTCATCGTGGGATTGATAGTTTTCGCGCTAGCAGTCGGCTGTATCACCGCGTTGGGGTGGAGTTTGGCGAGCAACTTATTCAACAAGTAGACCAATCGTTCTAGCGATTTTAATCGCGGCTATAGTGGCAAAATCTCGCTTAGATGTGGGTATTCCGATCTTTAATAGGAGGGGAAACCCCTGCTGGAGAATTTTTAGTGACGGTAATATGGATATTAGCTCCTGCCAGTTCAGAAAGATTGTTACAATACTTAATAGGGCTAATTATCTTCACCTCATGAACACTACATCCTCTATTCAGTCTGATGCTCCGTCTAACTATCCAGCCGAGACAGCCGTAACAACAGAACTAGTAAAGGAGGAGGAAGTTGTGACTCCCAGGCGGGTGAAAGAAGTTACTGACGATACCTGGTTGAAGTACGATCCGATCGCCGTCGCCGAGTATTATAGTAGTCAGCCCCTGAAAGTATTTTTCCGCTTTATTAGTATCTTTTTTCCGATCGTTAATTTTGCCTTAGGCTTATGGCTGGACAAGAAGACAAACAGAACTAATAAAAATCGCAATAAGCGGGCAGTTCAGATCCGCAAAATGTTGACTAAATTAGGGCCTGCTTATATTAAAATTGGTCAAGCACTGTCAACTCGACCTGACTTGGTACCACCACAATTCCTCGAAGAGTTAGCCCAGCTCCAAGATAATATTCCCGCCTTTTCTAATGAGATTGCTTATCAATTTATCGAAGAAGAATTGGGTGACAGACCAGAAGTAATTTATGCTGAGATTAGCGATTTACCAATTGCGGCAGCATCATTGGGGCAAGTATATAAAGGTAAGTTGTGGAGCGGTGAAACTGTCGCAATTAAAGTTCAACGGCCTGGTTTAGCTGAGAGCATTACTCTAGATCTCCATGTTGTCCGAACTCTATGTATTTGGGCGCAAACTAACTTCAAACAAATTCGCAGCAATTTAATCTCGATCGTCGATGAATTTGCCGAGCGAATTTTCGAGGAAATGGACTATGAGAACGAAGGGCGGAATGCCGAAAAGTTTGCCGAATTGTATGGCAGTATGCAAGACATCTATGTACCTGGAATCTACTGGCAATATACAGGTCGAAGAGTCCTGACAATGGAGTGGATTACGGGGACAAAGTTAACCAATCTCGAAGCAGTAGCCGCACAGGGACTTAATGCTACTTATTTAGTCGAAGTTGGCGTGCAATGTTCTTTACGTCAATTATTAGAGCATGGTTTCTTCCATGCCGATCCTCATCCTGGTAACTTATTAGCCATGCCTGATGGTAAATTAGCTTACCTAGACTTTGGGATGATGAGTCAAGTTAAGCCATATCAACGCTATGGTTTAGTAGAAGCGATCGTGCATTTAGTCAATCGAGATTTTGATGGGTTGGGACGAGATTTTGTGAAGTTAGAATTTCTCACCGCCGATACAGATTTAGCCCCAATTATTCCAGCGATATCTGATGTTTTTAATAGCTCCCTGGGTGTCGCGGGAACAAACATCGCCGATATGGATTTCAAGAAAGTTACCGATCGATTGTCGGGCGTAATGTATGATTTCCCCTTCCAAGTACCAGCTTACTATGCATTGATCTTGCGATCGCTTGCCACCCTCGAAGGAATTGCAATTTCCGTCGATCCTGATTTCAAAGTACTGGCAAAAGCCTATCCCTATGTTGCCAAAAGATTGCTAACAGATCCCGCACCCGATTTGCGGAACTCCCTCAAAGAACTATTATTTAAAGATGGTTCCTTCCGCTGGAATCGGCTCGAAAATCTGCTATCAAATGCCCGCAGCAGCGACGAATACGATCTCAATCAAGTTATCGACCAAAGCTTAGACTTCATCCTATCCGATCGAGGTACATTCATTCGCGACTATCTCGCCGATGAGATCGTTAGCGGTTTAGATAATTTCGGTCACAATACACTTCAGTCTGTCACCTATGCCATCCAAAAAGGGATGGGAATGAAGGTCGAAAAAGCCCCCAGCAACACCCAACAGCTATCAGACGGACTCCAGAACATCCAACGGATTTGGGGCATCTTACAGCAGACTAAAGGCTTCGATCCGTCGATCGTTTTACCCCGCATCCCCCAAATTCTAATGCACTCCGAAACCCAATCATTCGGACAAAAAATCGCCAGCGGTTTAACCCAACGGATGGCTGCACGCCTGATTCGCGAGGTATTATTGCAAGATGTACCTGAAGATATCTTGGTAACAGATAAACCCCAGCTTGCTTTAGCAGATCGAGTTCGATCGAAATAATGCCGTAGCGTGTGTTACTGCGGAGCATAACGCACCCTACTCAGCTAGAGTCATTCTATCCTTCCTCGTTTCTAGCATATTACCTCAAGTCTATCCCTGGATGACCTGCCTCAAGTAGCAAAGCGATCGCACCACACTAATCTCAAATAAGTTACGATAAAGTTATCGATCGAGTGTAAACTCAGACTCGATGGCGAAGGATCATCCCAACATGGAGCAGGTAGCCAAGTGGTCTAAGGCAGGAAAAACTCCTCGATCTATTACTTGTCTGTAAAGGCTGGAGATTAAGGATTATCGCATAAACGACCTATTCGCGGGTTCGACTCCCGCTCTGCTCCAACAACACACAACTTATGGAATAGGTTCAAGCCTTGATTGATGACTTGTCTGCAAAGGCTGAGAATTAAGGGTTATCGGTATGGTAACTGAAAAGTTATGCGGGTTCAAACCCCGCCTTGTCCTCTTTCGGCGGGTAGCTCAGTGGTAGAGCGATAAAAAACCCCTTTATTCGATCCTTGCCAGCAATGGCTGAAGAACTAAGGTTATCTTATTGGTCGTGAGTTCGACTCTCACCCCGCCGAATTGTCCAAACTAAAATATCGAAATGGATGGTAGGGATAATTCATGAATTACCCCTACCATCCATCTTCGACCGCCTAGCGGCGCGCTTGCGCGATTGAATACTTGTCTGAAAAGACCGAATAAATATCATGACATATAACTTTTTTACCAACAAACAAAACCAAAACCCCCAAAATCAACCCATCCCCGGACGTGAAGCTGAAATGATCCAAGCGCGTTCTGGTGCGTATACATTTGATGCGGGGATCTGGAAGATGTTGCAGCGGTGTTTATTAATCGGTACGTCGCAAAATGCTTACTATGCAGATAAGCACGAATTGACCGATGATTTTGTTAGTACTGTCAAACAAGCTGTCATCGAAGATCCGGCGAGAACCGCTCAAGAAATTATCGATGCTAGCGATGGCAAAGCGATTAATAATAGTGCGCCAATCTTAGCATTGGTATTACTATCGATGGGCGAAACACCAGAAGCAAAGAAAGCCTTTCTGGAAATCTTTCTCCAAGTTGTGCGGACTGGTAGCCATTTTTATGAATGGTTGAATTATACTAAATCATTGCGCGGGATGGGTAAAATTATCCGCGAAGCTGGACGCAGTTGGTTAGGTAAAGAAGATGCCAAAGCTGTCGCCTATCAACTGCTAAAATATCAACAACGGAATGGATTTAGCCATCGCGATGCGTTGCGACTATTCCACGTTCAACCACCGACCAAAGACCACGAGCTTTTATATCATTGGGCGGTGAAAGGATGGGACGAATTACCGACCGAAATTCCCAGCAGTTCCCTCGCTCAAATCTGGTGGTATGAGTGGCTAAAACGCAATCCTGACAGTACTCATGAGGCAATCCTCCAAGGGAGACTTACCCATGAAATGGCGGCTCCTGTAGGCAAGATGGATGTCCGTGCTTGGCAGCTATTATTTAATGATATGCCGATCGGGGCAATGCTCCGCAATCTTGGTTCTTTAACTGAATTAGGCGTATTAAGAGCCGACGAACCTGGGAATCTCGATCGAGTCGAATCAGTACTCAATAATCGCGATCGAGTCCGAGCGGGGAGAATTCACCCGATCGATGTTTTAAAAGCACTTAAAACTTATCAATCTGGCGGTAAACTTGGCAAAAGCAAAAAGACTTGGGTACCAGTGCCTCGGATTATCGATATCCTTGAAAAAGCTGTCGAATTAGCCTTCGATTCGATCGAGCCGACAGGTAAAGTTTTCATGCACGCTGTTGACATTTCTGGCTCGATGTCTTGGAGTGCATTACCCTCGATTGGGATGACTTGCTGTGAAATTGCGACAGCGATGGCTTTAGCATCAGCAAAAGCAGAAACTAACTATATGATTCGCGGATTCTCTACCGAATTCATTGATTTAGATATTACCAAGCAGGATACTTTTACTTCCGCATTAGCTAAAGCTCAAAACAAAAACTTCGGTGGTACCGATGCTGCCGTCGCCTATGATTGGATGCTGAAAAATAACTTTAAAGCTGACGTAATTTGTTTTTGGACTGATAGCGAAAGTTGGGCGGGAAATAGACATCCCAGCCAAGCTTTAGCCGAATATCGCCGTAAAATTAATCCCCATGTTCAAGCAGTTTATATCACCTTACAATCAGCGCAAATCACCTTAGTAGATCCCAAAGATCCCATGTCTTGGGACTTAGGCGGTTTCGATCCTACCATGCCCAGAGTGATCCAATCGATCGCACAAGAAAATGTCTAGTAATCTTGGGCGTGGATAAAGAAACTAAAGCCAAAAGTTCAACCCTCTGATATAAACTTCAGAGGGTTGAAACCATTATTAGAGATGTAGAATTTGGACTTTAATCCAAAATCGTGATGACTAGAACCATTTCTCAGGTACAGCTTCTTCTTTAGTATTGGTATTCCGAGAAGGAGTCGATCGATCGAATGTCATGTGTACCGAACGTTGTTGTTCGCCATCTTTGGCTACCGCAATGATTGGGTAGTCGATATTCCCATCTTGGAAGGACATCTGGAAGCGGAAGGTACCATCGGGATTGAGTTTGATTTGTCGTCCGCCGATGGAAACTGTCGCATCGGGTTCGGTTGCACCGTAGACGATTAACTCGGCATCAGCAATCAACCAGAATTGACGCTGACGTTCGCCGACATCCATGCCAATACCTGACATGCCGACCCCAGACATATTCACACCAGAAGTAGTAGGTAAAGACCACATCCCAGCTCCAGAGGGGAATACGAAGGAACTGATCGATTCTAGTGGTGATTGCTGCATGGAACCATAGAGCGAACCAGCAACTCGGAGAGATTCCATCGACTCTCCCATCCCAAAGATTCGATCGTAGATCGCACTCTGTTCGGTAGTTTCGCTAGCTGTACCGGCTTCTGCTGCTTTGTGGCTAGGAGGTACGAGTTCGACAAAGGTTTTCCCTGCCAATTCTTCTTCCCAAGGTACAGTGATGAAGATATCTTCGATCCAGTCGGAGGGATAGACGGGGGGAATGCTGACAGATGCCGATCGAGCCAATACTAACCAGCGACCATCACCACAACGATAACCGATATCGATCGTGTATGAGCGATCGCTTACCGGAATTGGTAAGTACCATTCCCGTGCCATTTCATCGATCGGGTATTCTTGAATACTGTGGGGACTTTGGTTCTCTAAACTGATGTCAGTGACATCATAAATGCGTAAAGCTAATTGTTGTCCGCCATGATAGCGCAATTCGTTTTTGTGTTCGATCGGAATATCCCAGTAAGCATAAGCCCATTGTGGATCTCTTGGTAATAAAACAATCCGGCTGTCTCCATAACCACCAGGCAAATCGCCTAACCCTTCATCCACATCTGCTAATTCCTCAGCAGTAAGATCGACATCGACTCCAAGTTCAAATTTTCCTGCTTCCACTGCTAATTGTGCCTCCAGTTGTGTAGATGGAATGTGAGTAGACTGAGTACTCTGAATTTTCTGAATTTCTTCCAGCAGTTGGGATTTCCGCATCCTGCTGTAACGGGATACTCCACAGACACTTGCCACGCGGCGAAGTTGTCTGAGAGTCATTTCTTCTAATGTGTTGTCTGTCGTCACGATCCGAATCTCCGAGTAAGGTGTAGATGAAAAATCTGATAAATTTGGCTCTACACTTTGTTGTCACCTAAGAAAATTTGCTATCGCTAATCAGTCGGTTAGTTGACTAACTACATTTAAGCTGTTTATTAAATTTCTAGAACCTAATATGGTCGAAAGGTCAACTAAATCGCAGGTGACTAAGTTGCGATTTGCTAAAATACGCATGTTAGTTAAATTTACTAAGTTCTGGAATATTTATTTCTCAGTCATTAGTGATTAACAATTGTGGTGTATGAGTACAATCTAACAAAACTTTACCCCTATCCGTCAAGGGGGGATCGCCTTCAATTTCTCAGGTTTAACGCTTTTACGCCATTACAGCTCTAATAATTGTCAAGAAACCATGACAATTGCGTTCAAAAATTAGGGTAGGGGCAATTCATGAACTGCCCCTACCCTAATTTTTGAGCTTTCAAGTAGTTCAAATCCCTAATAATTCCATCAACACCGTTGGCACTGGAATCAAAGTCAAGATTAAAATTCCTAAGATCGCAACACCAAGAGCGTCACGGAAGTTGTTGAGATCGGAAACATCATTGAGTGCTGGTTCATCGATCGCTGGAATCAGCGAAATGACGATCGCCAAAAAGAGGAGATCGGTATTGCCGAATCCAGAAGATCTAAACCGAATAAAGCCGAGGATTAATAAAATCACCTTACTTAATTGACTGACGATCGCGCTAGGTTTTTGGCCGAACATGCCATGCACGATGTAACCACCATCGAGTCTACGGAGTGGCATCAAATTGATCGTAATAATCAGCAAACTAATATAAGCAGCGATCGCCACACCATTTAAGTCGATAGCTCGATCGGCTACAAATTGGCTACCTAGTGCCAATTTGCTCAGTAACGTCATCAGGATCGAAAAGCGGGGATTGAAGGCGTGAAAGCTAAATAAGGTGGCTTTGAGGTCTAATGGGACAGTCTGCGATTGTGTCAATCCCCAAATTAATAGGGGAATCGCTAATGCTAATCCTAACATCGAAGCGACAAACCCGAGATCGAAGACCGCTTTACGATCGGGAATCGGCGATCTCATTTGCACCAGACAACCATAAGTTCCAGGTAGAAATGGGAGCGGGATAAAATAAGGCAAACTGGTATCGATTCGGTAAATTTTAGCGACAAAATAGCGGGCAATATCGCGAAGTCCTAAGATAAAAATAATGCTGAGAGCATAGGGTAAACCAGCTCTAACCAGATCGCCAAGATCGCCTTTAAACCTTGTTAGTGCGGCACCAAAATAGGTAGTAGGAATGAGGGTAATTAGAAATAATATGAGCGCGGTTGCATAATCTAGCCAGCGGCGCGATCGGGTAATCAGTGTCTGCTGGGGTCGAGGCACTAGTGCAAAAAACGGTTTACCAGTCGATAAACTATATTGAAATAAGATAAAGAATCGATCGCCGAATAAGTCTTCAATATTTTTGGTAATTGTGGCGTAGGCATTATCGGCATCAGTTCGCAATTTACCCCGACACAATACGGCTTGTGGACGATATTCAATTTTATCTAAGAAGAATACATTCCACGCAAAACAAGTCCTTAATGTTGCCTCTTCGTGAGCTTCGATCGGTCGAATGGCGGTCGTCTCGGCGATGAGATCTGATTCTGGTGGCGAAATCGTTATCGGGAGATCGAGTTCTGACGGGGGCGACTCTGCTAATGATTGGCTCTGTACCTCTTCAGAGCTAGGCAAACTAGCCTCAATTGGCTTCGCCAAAGACCGAGGGTTCGATCGTCCCCAGTCTAGCAATCGCCAGTACAAAAACCAGCAAATCGAGCAGATCCCCACGGCTACTGGTAACGGCGGAATTTGCTTACTCCAGGTAACTGTCGCCCCAGTTAATACCGGTGGAATCATGAGGATCGCCCATAATATCCAGAGCGGAATTGTCACGATCTTACTAACAGTTTGACGCAGAATAATATACGTCACAATTCCCGATAAAACTAAAATGAATAGTAAAGACAACCACATAATTAAACGGAGTCAAGAGTCAGGATTCAGGAGTCGGGAAATTGGTAGAATATAAATCCTTACCAACTACGCGCTCTGATGCAGCTAGAATCAAATTTGTCACATCAATCTTTGTCAATGAAATCTCCAGTTAATAAACTGCCGACAGAGATTTTGCCAGGTATTTTTGCTTTTCCCCCTAACCGCGAGATCTTAGGTGGTACGGCTTATCTAATCGCAACTCCTTTGGAGAATGTATTAGTCGATAGTCCAGCTTGGAATGATGTTAATCAACAGTTTATTGCCGATCGAGGTGGGGTGAAATGGTTGGCTATCTCCCATCGTGGCGGCATCGGTCAGACCACTGCCATCGCCACTGAATTGGGCTGTGAAGTCATCATCCAAGAACAGGAAGCTTACTTACTGCCAGAAATTAAAGTTACTACTTTCCAACAAAAGTTCGATCTTAACGATAGCATACATGCAATCTGGACTCCTGGACACTCCCCTGGATCTGCTTGCTTCTACTATGCTGGTGCTGGTGGGGTGCTATTTACAGGTAGACATCTATTGCCAGACCAATTTGGCGCAGCCGTTCCCCTCCGCACCGCCAAAACTTTTCACTGGCTCCGTCAACTCCGCAGCGTCGATGCCATCTGGCGACAGTTTCCCTCACAACAACCACTGAGTCATATCTGTCCTGGTGCTAACACGGGATTACTGCGCGGTAAAGGATCGATTTTAATTGAAAGTTGAAAGCCCAATACTATGGACTAATTCTGTTAGACTATATGAACGATATCTAATCATCAGAAAATCTTTTACTTCTCATTCAGGAAATAAATATGGACTTCGACTTTCGACTTTTGATCGTCCTGGCACCTCTTGCCGCCGCAGGTGGTTGGGCTATTTACAATGTACTCCCAGCAGCTATCAAGCAAATTCAAGGACTTCTAAGCGAGAAGAACTAAGAGTAACGAAACACGAAGTAGGGACAATTCGCGAATTGCCCCTACTTATTTAAAACCCCTAAAACCCTTCCAATTGGTCGATTCTGAGCCAAATATTGGGCGTTGGGACTTGTCCGAATTTAACTAGGGCATAATCGCCCCGTAAATCTACCACTTCACCCTTAGTTTCAAATAAATACTTTGGAAACCTGGAATCACTAGCCTTTGCTTCTAGGCTATTTGCTAGCGAACTTGCGATCGCCCGAACGGAATCTCCTTTCTTGACTGCCATAATTTTAGGGATTGGGTTTTAGGGATTGGGTTTTAGGGATTAGGCTTTAGGTATTAGGTTTTAGGCTTTAGGATCTATGACACAAGCGTTCTGTTAATCCTAATACCTAATACCTAATCCCTAACTTCTAGTTTAGCGTCTGCGACTGCCAAAGCCAGAACTCGATCGGCTGCGACCGCTACCAAAGCTTCGACTTGAGCCTCCCGATGGACGAACGGTAGGGCGAGACCTGTCAGATTGACGGAGAGTACTACTCCCAAACCCAGATCCCGTAGCGCGATTACGTTCGATCGACCGATTAGTATTGCTATTAGTGCGATTGAAATTACTATTATTATTCAATCGTCCGGTTGTTCGTAGAGTAGTACGATTAGTTACGGCTGGTGGGGGACTATTGTAACGGGTTTGATAACTCTGTACAGCTTGACCATAGTTATTCCCATAGCCGCCATAACCTTGCATTCCGCCATTACTATAAACAGGGGGCACGTAGTATTGGGGTCTAAAGAACATGTTGCTAATTACCTGTCCGGCAACTTGTCCGGCGACGGCACCAGCAAAAGGCTTCCAGAAACTAGATTCTTGTTTGACTACGACAGTTTCTTTTTGTCCGGTTTGGGGATTGGTCTGACTTTGAGTGACATTGTGGACGTATTCAATTTTGAAGTCTTCTGGCATGTGTAGAGAAACTTGCCCTTTTTCGGATTTGAAATAAGTCTTTTCACTCGCTTTAACTTCTTCATCAGTTAATCGCGCCATCTGAAGGTTCGTGCTACGGTACATCGGCGGCGTGCCAGCAGGCGTATTCAGCAGCATGAGGGTGTATTCACCGTTTGCATCATTATAGGTAGCTTGCTGGACGGGATACTTGCCATCGGCGATTGGCTTTTGGTTGGTGTTATTACTAACAGTGGGACTTTGGATGGAAGTGTTGGTTTGTTTATTTTGTACCTGAGATGACCGATCTTCATTTCCAGAGCCGCAGGCTACCGAAGTGATAGATAAGGTCAAAGCCATAAAAATTATCATTAATCGACGTAACATATAAGCTGATTTCATGACTGTTGTATTTTCTTATTTTAGCTAATTCTCAGGTCGATCTACAATTCACAATGTTGGGCGAAAGAGAGATAGTCGATAGAGTATGGATCTCCACCTTTTATGTTTATATTATCCGATCGTTAGATCGACAAAATACCTGGTAAACCGATCGTGACGATCTGGTTAACCGCATCTCTCAAACAAGAATAATCGAGAATTCAGCCACTATCGACTATTTACAAGGGAA